>JAXDLS010000188.1:0-2544 GCA_034666485.1 Chloroflexota bacterium | reverse complement strand
CGCCGGGGAGGCGCGCGGCCACCCCGCCGCAGGCGCACCCGGAGGCGGCCCGCGCCACCGACGCGACCGCGCAGCGGCCCGGTGTCAGCGAGCCCGCCCCACCGCAGGCGAACCTGGCGGGACACGTGACCGACGCGACGGCGCAGCGGCCCGGTGTCAGCGAGCCCGCCCCACCGCAGGCGAACCTGGCGGGACACGTGACCGACGCGACGGCGCAGCGACCCGATGTCGGCGAACCCGCCCCGCCGCAGCCGCACGTCGACGGCGCCGGCGTGAGCGACGCGGTCGCGCAGGCGGCGGAGGTGCGCGAGCAGCCACCGCCGCAGCCGCGCATCTGACCGACCAGGACGGGCCGGCGCCGGGCATCGCACCGGCGCCGGCTCCGCGCGTCAGGCCGTCTCCACGCGGTGCCCGTGTCCCCCTCCGCCGCGCCACCGGAAGTACCCCCAGAAGGCCACCGAGAACACCGCGAAGCAGGCGAGGAGCACCAGCACGGTGACCACCGGGGTCCTGGTGGCGGAGGGGCCGCCGGGGTTCAGCAGCACGTGGAACAGGCCGAAGCAGCCGGCGCCGAGGAGCAGCGCCCACGCCGGACGGCTCCACGCCAGCACCTTCTCTCCGGGCAGGAAGCGCAGCGGGAGCATCCCGAAGCAGGTGCTGGTGATCCCGGTGACGACGATCATGGTCACCATCGCGTTCAGCACGAGGATGCCGAAGCCCGCGCCGGGCGCCTGTGCCGCGCGATCGAGCGGTGTCCAGACCGCCCATGCGACCAGGCTGATGCCCAGCACCACCGACGAGGAGATCGCGATCGCGCGGCCCTCCAGGCTCGCGGGAAGCGGCCGGCGAAAGGCGTAGCCGGCGACCAGGCCGTAGACGTATCCGGGCTCGAAGTGCGCCAGCCGTGAGACGAGCACGCACATCGCGGCGAGCGGCAGCGCCGCGGGCAGCGCCCTGAGGTACGCGGCCTCGCCGTGGCGCGCGTGGAGGTGGAGGACGCCGGGCAGGTCGAAGCCCAGCGTCACCACGGCGAGCGCCGCGACCAGGCCGAGGTAGAGGGCGAGCGACGCCTGGTTCAGGCCGAGGTGGGGGTCGAGCAGGCTGTTCAGCGCGGCGCAGGCGAGGATGAAGCCGGCGATCCGCACCTGGTCGGGGATGCCGGCGACGGCGCCGCCCACCCGCCTCGCCAGCGACGCCACGACCGGCAGCCGGCCGGCGATCTCGTCGTAGTGCTCCTCCAGGGTGCTGTCGAGCAGCTCGCCCGGCAGGGCGATGAGCAGGACGGCGGCCACCGCGAGCAGGGTGTTGGCGGCGACCAGCGGGAGGGCGAGGGACGCCCGTGTGGGTCCGCGCAGGGAGGTGACCACCGCCGAGCGTGGTGGCGGCGCGCCCGTGGTGCGGGCACGGTGGGCGACCGCGCCGGCGGCGTGCCCGGTCGTCGTGGGACTGCGCGCGCCGTCACCCGCGGCGGCGGGGGTCGCCGTCGACGGCGGTGCGAGCGCGTTCGCGGGGGCGCCGGTCGCGGTCGCGGTGGGACCACCCGGTGACGGCGGCGGCGACGGTGTGGGCGAGCCGGAGGGGACGAGCACGAGGGTGGCGGGCGCCGCCGCGCTGCTGCCCGCGTAGTTGCCGCGGGGGTCGCCCGCATAGGTGGCGCCGAGCCGGTGCGCGCCGGCGGACAGCCCGCCGGGGAGGGTCAGCGTCGCCGTGTCCGGGCTGGCCCCGTCGAGCACCGCCGATCCGATGCTCTGCCCACCGTCGGTGAAGCCGACCGTGCCACGCGGCGGGTCCGGCGCCGGCTGGGACGGGGTGACGGTCGCGGTGAGGGCGAGTCGCTGCCCGGCGCCGGCCGCCCCCGGCGCCGTCGAGAGCGTCGCGGTGGTTCCCACCACCTCGACCGCTCCGATGTCACAGGCGGCGCCGGCCACGCCGGGGCGGCGCACCCCACGCTGGTCCGCCGCCGGGCACTGCGCGGGGGGCACCGCTCGGAGCGTGGGGCTGCCGGGCTGCGGCATCCGGGTCGGCGTCGCACCGCCGTTGTCCTGCAGCGGATTCAGCAGCGGATCGGTCTGCTGCAGGTCGCCCGGCCCGTGAAGGCCACAGCCGCCGCCGCTCTCGAGGTTGTGTCCCCCGGAGGTGACCGCGCCCGCGCACACCGCGAGGATGCTGGAGGTGACCGTGGTCGCACCCTCGTTGAGGATGTCGGCGCCGGTCTCGCCGGCGAGGGTGCTCGCGGTGATCCGCACCGTCCCCTCGTTCTCGATCCCCGCGCCCTGGGCGGCGCTGTTGCCCGACAGCGTGCTGGTGTCGATGGTCACCGTCGAGCCGGGACGGTTGATGATGCCGCCGCCGACGGCGCCGCCTCCGGGGATGCTGTTGCCCGAGACCGTGCTCCGGGTCAGCGTCAGCGTGCCGAGGTTGTAGATCCCGCCACCCTCTCCGTCGTGGCCGCCACCGGTCGCCGCGCTGTTGCCGGACACCACGCTGCGCGTCACCGTGAGCGTCCCGCCGTCGTTCAGGATGCCGCCTCCGCTTCCCGGAGCG
>JAXDLS010000187.1:0-2546 GCA_034666485.1 Chloroflexota bacterium | reverse complement strand
GATTCGAATGCCCGTCGCGCACAGGCTCGTGAACACGTCTCAGGGCGCCGTGACCCGGTCGACGGCATCGGGCCACGTCGAACCAGCCTGAGCATCGATCGTCTTCGCAATCGGTCAGCTCGGTTTTCCGCTCTGGATCCAACGCCGGAAGAGATCGACCTGTGCTTTGGACCATGCGCCGTCGCAGGGCATGGTGCCGGCATCGAGGCGGGCGAGGATGTCGTCAGCACGCGCGCTCACATCGTCGTGCGACCAGAGGTCGAAGGCGAACTCCATGGATCGGCGGTCGCGCTCGCGGAACAATGGTTTGACGTCCGTTTCGAAGCTCAAGGATCCGTCCGCGTTGCTAGTCACGTTGGCTCCTTCCCGTTACTGGGGCTGCGACCATCGAGCGGGCCTGAAACGGACGCCCCGGAATCCTCGAGTCGGTCAAACACGAGCCGTACCGCCATCGAGCCTTCGCCGATCGCCGTGGCAACGCGCTTGATGGACCCGCTGCGCACATCTCCGACGGCGAAAATCCCCGCCCGGCTGGTCTCGAGGAAGAGCGGCGTCCGCCCGCCTGGCTCGCGCTGGGACAACGGGATGTCTGGCCCGGTCAGGAGGAAGCCGTCGGAGTCGGTGGCGAGCTGGCCATCGAGCCAGTCCGTCCCGGGCTTGGCGCCAATGAAGACGAAGAGCGCCCCGATGGCAAGCTTGGACGTCTGATGCGAAACGCTCTCCACCAGGTCCACCCCCTCGAACTCGTCCCTCCCGAGGAGTCCACTGACCTCGGTGTGGGGCCGAACCTCGATACGAGGGTCGCGGTCGATCTGATCGATCAGGTAGCGCGACATCGAGGTCGCCAACGAGGCACCGCGAATGATGATGGTCACCCGCGGACTCGTCCGGCTCAGGAACAGGGCCGCCTGGCCCGCCGCGTTGCCGCCCCCGACGATGGCCACGGGAGCAGCCGTGCACGCCTGGGCTTCCATCTGGGTGGCCGCGTAGTAGACACCGACTCCCTCGAATTCGGCGAGCCGCTCGACGGGCAGGCGGTTGTATCGGGCGCCGGTCGCGATGATCAGCGCCCTCGCGGCGACCACGTCGCCATCCTCGAAGGTGACACGATGCAGGCCGCCGTCGGTCGATAAGGCGACTGCCTTCGCGGCCAGCTTCATCCGTACCCCGAATTTCTCTGCCTGCAGTACCGCTCGGGCCGCGATCTCCTCGCCGGACAGGCCGGCGGGAAAGCCAAGGTAGTTCTCGATGAGCGAGGACGTTCCCGCCTGTCCGCCAAATGCGGTGTCTTCGGCCAGCACGGTTGCGAGTCCCTCCGATGCGCCGTAGACCGCCGCGGACAGGCCACTCGGGCCACCGCCCACGACCAGGAGGTCGCAGGTGCTCGCGGGACCGGCCTCGTGGATGTCGGACAGGCCGAGGGCATCGAGGAGCGCGCGAGTACTCGGATTCCTCAGCAGCGGCCGGCCAGGCACGATGACGATCGGGAGAGCATCGACGGGCACATCCAGCTCGCGGAGCAGGCCCTCGGCTTCAGGCGACACTTCCAGATCCAACCACGTTGACACCAGCCGATTCCGGGCCAGCACCTCCAGGATCCGCCGGGTGTCGGCAGCGAACCGGGAGCCGATCAGCGTCAGGCCGGAACCAAGGCGGGTCAGGTTTGCATGGCGGATCAGGAACGTCCGCAGGATCAGCTCACTGAGAAGCGCCTCCTGGGCCATGACCTCCCGCACATTGGCGACAGGCACGCGCAGCACCCGTCCGGCGCTGCGCGCGATGGCGGCCAGAAACGCGCGCTGTCCGGTCAGCAGGCTGATCTCACCCAGGAATCCACCAGGCTCGTAGGTCGCGATGACGGTCTCCGCTGTCTGGCCGGCGTTCGCCACGATCTGGACCTCGCCCTCGAGCACGACGATCAGGTCGTAGGTCTCGTCGCCCTCAGCGAAGAGCACGTCGCCTGGGGCGATATCCTGTTGTGTCCCGTACGAGCCCAGGACCTCGAGCTGTGCGGGGTCGAGCACCGGGGACCGGCCGGCCTGCGTTTGAGCACCGGCGTCGCCCTGCTCAGCGAGAGGAACAGGTCCCCCAGGTTCGACATCGCTGGCGTTGGTCATGAGTCCTCGGTTACATCGTCATCTGACACGGGGCTCGACGCGTGACCCGGCTGTTGCCTCTCCAGGCGGGCGGAACGCAAGCCTTGGGCCGCCAGCGCCAAGAACCCGAGCGCGACGACACCGATACCGTAGATCACCGCTGTGATGTGCAGACCCAGTGAGGTGCTGGCCAAGCCGGCGGCCAAGGCCGGGAGGCTGAAGGCCAGGTAAGCGATGACGAGGGCCGCCGCGAAGAGCTCGCTGCGTTCGCCGGACGCGGCGAGGCGGGATAGCGTCCCGAAGGAGGCGAGGCCTGATGCGCCAAAGCCGGCTCCGGCAATGACCGTCCCGGCGCCAGCCAGCGCCACGCTATTGGCTTCCACGCCGGCGAGCGTGACCGCAGTTCCCGCAGAGAGCATGAACGCCCCGATTCCCAGGATCCTCGTGGTC
>JAXDLS010000186.1:0-7248 GCA_034666485.1 Chloroflexota bacterium | reverse complement strand
ACATCGTCGTGGTCACCAGCGGCGTCGCCCGCAAGCCGGGGATGTCGCGCGACGACCTGGTCATGACCAACGCCCGGGTCATCGCCTCGGTGGTCGGGGAGGTGGCGAGCCGCTCGCCCGAGACCATCCTCATGATGGTCACCAATCCCCTCGACGCCATGGCGCAGCTCGCCGGCGCGGTCAGCGGCTTTCCCCGGCAGCGGGTCATCGGCATGGCCGGGGTGCTCGACACCGCCCGCTTCCGCACCTTCATCGCCCGCGAGCTCGACGCCTCGGTCGAGGACGTCCACGCCTACGTGCTCGGCGGCCACGGCGACACCATGGTGCCGCTCACCCGCTTCTCGACCGTGGCCGGCGTCCCGATCGCCGACCTCATCCCCCGGGAGCGGCTCGACGCCATCGTGCAGCGCGCCCGCGACGGCGGAGCGGAGATCGTCGGCCTGCTCAAGACCGGCAGCGCCTACTACGCGCCCAGCGCGGCGGCGGCCCAGATGGTCGACGCCATCCTCCTCGACAAGCGCCAGGTGCTGCCCTGCAGCGTCCGCCTCGAGGGCGAGTACGGCATTCGCGGACTGTTCACCGGCGTGCCCTGCCAGCTCGGCGCCGGTGGCCTCGTCGAGGTGCTCGAGGTGGCGCTGAGCGAGGAGGAGAGCGCCGCCCTGCACCGCAGCGCCGAGGCGGTCCGGGACGCCGTCGACGTGATCGACTCCCGCCGCGACGAGGTGGGTACCGGGATCCCGCCGCTGGGAACCGGAGCCGTCATCGGGTCCCGACCCTAGCCCTGGCCGATCCGGGGAGCCCTGGGATCCTGGTCCTGCGGGTCGGGCCCAGGGCCCGTGACCGCGGGGCGGTCCGGGGGCGGGTTCTCGAAGCGCGCGCCGAACATCGGTCCGAGGATGACCAGCAGGCGCATCGTCGCCATCCGCGTCTCCGAGGTGCGCCACGCCGGGGTGCGCGAGTACGCGTAGAAGGCGACGAAGCCGGCGACCATGGATGCGAGGACCAGGAGGAGGACGGCGGCGGTGACGTTCACACCACCATCATGCGGCAGATCCGGCCGCCCCGGTGTCGCGCCGGGGCCACGGCGTCAGCGCCTGCCGAGCAGCAGCCTGCTGACCGCGCGGAGCGGATCCCAGTGCCGGTCCACCACCCGCTCCTTGAGCGGGATGATGGCGTTGTCGGTGATGTGGATGTGCTCGGGGCACACCTCGGTGCAGCACTTGGTGATGTTGCAGTAGCCCAGCCCACCCTCGGCGCGCACCGCCTCCAGGCGGTCGACGGTGTCCTTGGGGTGCATCTCCAGCGAGGCCACGCGCACGAAGAAGCGGGGACCGTAGAACTGCTCGTGGAGGTCGTGGCTGCGCAGCACGTGGCAGACGTCCTGGCAGA
The DNA here is from genome assembly GCA_034666485.1 of Chloroflexota bacterium. Taxonomy (GTDB): domain Bacteria; phylum Chloroflexota; class Dormibacteria; order Aeolococcales; family Aeolococcaceae; genus CF-96. The sequence continues at coordinate 5,859 of JAXDLS010000186.1, read as the reverse complement.
GGAAGCACTCGATGCACTTGCGGAACTCGTAGATCCGCTCCAGGTCCACGTCCTGGATGACGAACGGCGACGGCTCGTCCGCGGCGGGGGTGAACTGGGGGATGCGCCGGTTCACCTCGTAGCTGCGCGAGACGTCGGTGACCAGGTCCTTGATCAGCGGGAACGCCTTCATCGGGCGCACCGCGATCGGACCCACGGGGAGGTCGTCGATCCGCGTCTTGCACATCAGCCGGGGCATGCCGTTGATCTCGGCCGAGCAGCTGCCGCACTTGGCCGCCTTGCAGTTCCAGCGGCAGGCGAGGTCGGTGTCGACGTGCTTCTGGATCCAGTGGATGGCGTCGAGCACCACCATGCCGGTCACCGGCGGCACCCGGTAGGTGACCTCGCCCTGCTCCTCGCCGGGGATGCCCTTGAAGACGTGGAACTCGAGGGGCGGTCCGTCGCCGCCGGAGCCGGCTCCGGGCTGCGGGGCCGTCCCGTGCTGGGCGGGTCTCTCCGCGATCGCCATCTCAGGCCTCCCTGCCCGCCGTTGCGACGGCCGGGCCTTCGATCCGCTGGTCGGGGCGCACGGGGATGGTGGTGACGGCCCGCAGCGCCAGCTCGTCGTCGATCAGCCGCTGCAGGTGCGGCGGGACGGGTGCGCGGGGCAGCGCCCGGATGCGCATGCCGTCGCCGCCGTCGTAGGTGACGTAGTTGACCCTGCCCTGCTCCTCGCTGGGGTCGGGGAAGTCCAGGCGCCACTGCGAGCCGCGGCTCTCGCGCCGCTCCAGCGCGCTGCGGACGATCGCCTCGCTGATCACCAGCATGTTCACCACGTCCCGGCAGGTGTGCCACCCGGGGTTGAGGATGCGGCTGCCGCCGACCCGCATCCGCGGGGCGCGCTCGCACAGCTCCTGGATGGCGTGCAGCGACCGGGTCAGCGACTCCTCGGTGCGGGCGATGCCGGCGTCGTCCTGCATCGCCTCCTGGAGGGCCTCGTGGAGCAGGTAGGGGTTCTCGCCCTCCTCGTGGGGGTCGAGAAAGGTCAGCAGCGCGCGCTGCTCGGCCTCGACCTGGCGCTCGTCGACGGCGGCGTGGGCGCGGCCGGCGGCCTCGGCCGCGGCCGCCTCGCCGGCGCGCTTGCCGAAGACGAGGATGTCGCCGAGCGAGTTGCCGCCGAGGCGGTTGGCGCCGTGGAGGCCGCCGCTCACCTCGCCGGCGGCGTACAGGCCGGGCACCGTGGTGGCACCGGTCTCGGGCGCGACCCGGACGCCGCCCATGGTGTAGTGGATGGTCGGCCCGACCTCCATCGGCTCCTTGGTGATGTCCACCGAGGCCAGCGCGTGGAACTGCTCGTACATCGAGGGCAGCCGCCTCCTGATGTACTCGGCGCCACGGTGGCGGACGTCCAGGAAGGCGCCCCCGTGGGGTGACCCGCGACCCGCCTCGGCCTCCTTGTAGATGGAACGGGCGACCACGTCGCGGGAGGAGAGCTCCATCTTCTTGGGGTCGTACCTCTCCATGAACCGCTCGCCCAGCGAGTTGAGGAGCCGGCCGCCCTCCCCGCGCACCGCCTCGGTGACCAGGATGCCGCGCGCCCCCGGCGGCCAGATCATCCCGGTGGGGTGGAACTGCACGAACTCCATGTCGAGCAGCTCCGCGCCGGCGCGGTAGGCGAGCGCGGCACCGTCGCCGGTGCCCTCCCAGGAGTTGCTGGTGTGCTTGTACATCCGCCCCCAGCCGCCGCTGCCCAGCACCACCGCCTTGGCACGGAAGACCACGAAGGTGCCGTCGTTGCGGCGGTAGCCGGCGGCGCCGACCACCCGGTCGCCGTCCTTCAGCAGGGTGGTGAGGGTGTACTCCATGTGCACGGTGACGCCCGGGGCGTGCACGGCGCGGTCCTGGCAGGTGCGGATCAGCTCCAGCCCGGTGCGGTCGCCGACGTGGGCGAGCCGCCAGAAGGTGTGCGCCCCGAAGGCGCGCTGGCTGATGAGGCCGTCCGGGGTGCGGTCGAAGAGCCCGCCCCAGCGCTCCAGCTCGTAGACGCGGTCGATCACCTCCTGGGCGAAGATCTCGACCATCCGCCAGTCGTTGAGCAGCTGGCCGCCGAGCATGGTGTCGGCGAAGTGCACACCCCAGCTGTCACGGGGGTCGACGTTGCCGAGCGCCGCGCCGATGCCGCCCTCGGCCATCACCGTGTGGGCCTTGCCGAGCAGCGACTTGGTCACCACCACGGTGTCGCAGCCGGCCTCGCCGGCGGCGACGGCGGCGCGGAGCCCGGCCCCCCCGGCGCCGATGACGAGGACGTCGCAGTCGATGGTGTCGTAGCTCTCGGCGATCATCGGACCAGGATGTGGGGGTCGGCGAACCAGCCCGCGTTCAGCATCCGGATGTAGCCGTCGACCGCCCAGACGCTGAGGAGGCTGACCCACGCCCAGGTGGGGTGGAAGATGTTCAGCCGGGTCACGCCCCTCCACGCGCTGTGCCGCTGGCGGCCGAAGCGCACGCAGGAGAAGCAGTCGACGCTGCCGCCGACCAGGTGGCGGAACGAGTGGCAGGAGAAGGTGTAGCCGGCGAGCAGCACCACGTTCAGCACCATGATCGCCGTGCCCAGCCCCAGGTAGAGGTGGCCGCCGAGGCTGAAGGCGTTGGCGGCGTCGAAGGTGAGGATGGGGATGTAGACGATCGCCCCGTAGAGGGCGAAGCGGTGCAGGTTGTTCACGTTCAGCGGAAAGGCCGTCTCACCGCGATACCTGCCGTGGCGCAGCTCGGGGACGGCGCAGCCCGGCGGATCCCAGAGGAAGGAGCGGTGGTACGCCTTCCGGTAGTAGTAGCAGGTGCCCCGGAAGGCGATGGGGACGAGGATGCAGAGCAGCCCCGGGAACACGGGGACGCGGTTCGCGAGCCATCCCGGCGAGTACAGCGGTGAGAGGTAGGGCGCGGTGCGGGCCGCGCCCACGCCGGTGGTCGAGGCCCAGATCGAGTACACGACGAAGCCGCCGAGGACCACCACCACGGTGACCGGCAGCAGCCACCAGGGCGCGTCCCGCCGCAGCCGGGCGAGGACGCTGGTGGTGACGCCGGCGTCGCCGACGCTCGCCCCCTTGCCCGATCCGGCGACCTCCGCACCGCTGACCGTCATCCGAGCGCACCTCCGGTGGGGGCAGAGCCCCGGGTGGCCTCCCCTGCCGCCCGCCATGCTACCTACTCCGGGTCGAAGGTCGGCCTCGGGCCCCGCGGGCCTCCCTTCCGGGTCGACCGGCCGGGCAGCGGCGACACAGTCGGCGGTGGGATGGCGCGACGGCCGGGACTGGGGTATCGTCTACATTTCAGCGAAGGCGCGGCGACCACCCATATCCCCGGCCATCCCCGCACGGCGTCCATGGAGCCACAACCCCCGGCTCGTCCGGCGCCGTCAGCACCGGGCTCCCCCTCTGCCGTACCACCGCACACCCAGGACCAGCCCCATGACGAGACTGATCCCCCAGGGCCTCTATGACCCCCGCTTCGAGCACGACGCCTGTGGCGTCGCATTCGTGGCGAGCATCGCCGGCGAACGCTCGAACGCCATCGTGGGGAGGGGCATCGAGGCACTCGTCAACCTCGGCCACCGCGGCGCCTGCGGCTGCGACCCGGACACCGGCGACGGCGCCGGCATCCTCATCCAGATCCCCGACGCCTTTCTCCGCCGCGAGGCGGGGTTCGATCTGCCCGCCCCCGACTCCTACGGGGTGGGCATGGTCTTCCTGCCCACCGACCCCGAGGAGCGGCGCCGCTGCGAGGCGATCGTGGAGCGCTGCTGTGACGACGAGGGCCTGCGGCTGCTGGGCTGGCGCGACGTGCCCCACGACCCGGCCGCGGTCGGCCACGTCTCGCGCGCGGGCATGCCCGCCATCCGCCAGTTCTTCGTCGCCGCCGTCGGCGTCCACGGCGACGTGCTCGAGCGGCGGCTGTACGTGCTCCGCCGGGTCATCGAGCGCCGCCACGACGAGGCGCCGCCGCCCGACGACCAGCTCTTCTACATCTGCAGCCTGAGCTGCCGGACGGTGATCTACAAGGGGATGCTGATGGCGCGGCAGATCGCGCCCTTCTTCCCCGACCTCGTCGACCAGAGCGTGGTCTCGGCGCTGGCGCTGGTGCACTCGCGCTTCTCCACCAACGTGCTGCCCCGCTGGGACATCGCCCAGCCCTTCCGCTACAGCGCGCACAACGGCGAGATCAACACCGTCCGCGGCAACGTCAACTGGATGCGCGCCCGGCAGTCGAAGTTCAAGAGCGCGCTGTACGGGGCCGACATCGAGAAGCTGCGGCCGGTGATCGACGAGTCCGGCTCCGACTCCGCACAGTTCGACAACGCCCTGGAGATGCTGTCGCTGACCGGCCGGCCCGCGCACCACGCGATCATGATGATGATCCCCGAGGCGTGGCATCAGAACCACGAGATGGACGAGGAGCGGCGTGCCTTCTACGAGTTCCACTCGGCGCTGCTCGAGCCGTGGGACGGCCCCGCCGCCATCGCCTTCACCGACGGACGGGTGATCGGCGCCACCCTCGACCGCAACGGCCTGCGTCCGGCGCGCTACGTGGTCACCGACGACGGCCTGGTGGTGATGGCCTCGGAGGTGGGCGTGCTCGACCTCCCCGAGGAGCGGATCGTCCGCAAGTGGCGTCTGGAGCCGGGGAAGATCCTGCTCGTCGACACCGAGGCGGGCCGCATCATCGACGACGACGCCGCCAAGGCCGAGCTGGCGCGGACCCATCCCTACCGGGAGTGGATCCGTCAGGGCACCGTCTACCTCCACGAGCTCGAGGACACCGAGCACCCCGCCGAGCCCGACGGCGGCACGCTGCTGATCCGCCAGCAGGCCTTCGGCTACAGCCAGGAGGACCTCAAGTTCCTGCTGGCGCCGATGATGATCGCCGGCGAGGAGCCGGTGGGCTCGATGGGCAACGACACCCCGCCGGCGGTGCTCTCCGACCGCCCGCAGCCACTCTTCAACTACTTCAAGCAGCTCTTCGCGCAGGTCACCAACCCGCCCATCGACCCCATCCGCGAGCAGATGGTGATGTCGCTGGTGACCAGCCTCGGCGCCGGCGGCAACATGCTCGAGCAGGCGCCCAGCCAGGCGCGCCGCCTGGAGATGCCCCATCCCATCCTCACCAACGCCGACCTCGGCAGGATCCGCCACGTCACCCAGCGCGACTTCCCCGCGGCGACGATCTCGACGGTCTTCCACCTGGGCGAGGACAGGGGGCTGGAGCGCGGCCTGCGGCGCGTCTGCCGGATCGCCTCGCAACGCATCGCCGAGGGCTACCAGGTCCTGGTGCTCAGCGACCGCAACATCGACGCCGCCCACGCGCCCATCCCCAGCCTGCTGGCCACCGGGGCGGTCCACCACCACCTCATCCGCGAGCAGACCCGCACCGCGGTGGGACTGGTGATCGAGACCGGCGAGGCGCGGGAGATCCAGCACTTCGCCCTGCTGATGGGGTATGGCGCCGAGGCGGTCAATCCCTACCTCGCCTTCGAGACCCTCCACGACCTCGCCCGCCGCGGCGTGCTGCCGCCGGGGGTCGACGCCCACAAGGCGGAGGCGACCTTCGTCAAGGCGGTCTGCAAGGGGCTGCTCAAGACCATCTCGAAGATGGGCATCTCCACCATCCAGTCGTACTGCGGCGCGCAGATCTTCGAGGCCATCGGCGTGAGCCGCGAGGTCATCGACCGCCACTTCACCGGCACCCCCTCGCGGATCGGCGGCATCGGGCTCGAGGTGATCGCCCAGGAGGCGCTGGCGCGGCACTCCGACGCCTTCCCCGAGGTGCGCGTGGGTGCCCCCGAGCTCCAGGAGGGGGGGCAGTACCAGTGGCGGCGCAACGGCG
>JAXDLS010000185.1:0-2603 GCA_034666485.1 Chloroflexota bacterium | reverse complement strand
CCCAAGCTCACGGTGATCACCCGCAAGGCCTACGGCGGTGCCTACGACGTCATGTGCAGCAAGCACATCCGTGCCGACTACAACGTGGCCTGGCCCACCGCGGAGATCGCGGTGATGGGCCCGCAGGGTGCGGTGAACATCATCTTCCGCCGGGACATCGCCCAGGCCGCGGATCCCGCCGCGAAGGCCGCGCAGCTGATCGAGGACTACCGTGAGCAGTTCGCCAACCCCTACTACGCGGCCGAGCGGGGCTACGTCGACGACGTCATCGAGCCCAAGCAGACCCGCGCCGTGCTCATCAACGCGCTGCGCATGACCGCCACCAAGCAGGTGGAGCGACCCCGCCGCAAACACGGCAACATCCCCCTCTGACGGTCATGGCGGAGGCCGAACCCCCGCGCCCCCTGCCGCGCTATGGCGAGGCGGCCCTCGCCGATCTCGTCCCCGCGCTGATGCACGCGCTCGGCGCCGAGGAGTTCCCCGACCCGCTCGGCCTCGAGCCGCTCAACTCGGTGGCGCTGCTGCTGGTCGACGGTCTCGGCTTCGAGCTGCTCCGCGAGCGTGCCGCGTCGGCGCCATTCCTCGCCGGTGCCGCGTTGCGGGCGGTGCCCCTCACCGCCGGCTTTCCCGCCACCACCGCCGCGAGCATCGCCTCGATCGGCACCGGGCGCCCGCCCGGCGAGCACGGCCTGGTCGGCTACACGGTGTGGCTGCCCGGTGAGGAGGGGGCGCTGAACATGCTCACCTGGGCCCCCTACGGAGTGCGGGGCGGTGCCGGCGACACCATCCACCGCCTCCTCCCCGAGGAGGTGCAGCCAGACCCCACCGCATTCGAGCGCGCGGTCTCCTCGGGCATCGACGTGGTGCTGATCGGCCCACGGCTGCACTCCCACTCGGGGATGACCCGTGCGGTGCTGCGCGGCGGCCGGTACCGCCCGGCGATCTCCCTCGCCGACACCGCTCTGCAGATCGTGGAGGCGCTCGGCGAGCGGGGGCGTCGCTTCGTGTACGCGTACCACCCCGACCTCGACGCCGTCGGCCATCTCCGCGGCACCGCCTCGGAGGCGTGGACGCTGCAGCTCGCCGACATCGACCGCACCGCCGCCCTGGTGGCCGAGCGGCTGCCCGCGGGGTCGGCGCTGGTGGTCACCGGCGACCACGGCATGATCGACCTCCCGCCACGCTCGCGGGTCGACGTCGACGACCATCCCGAGCTCTCCGCCGGCCTCCGCCTGCTCTCCGGCGAGGCCCGCGCCCGTCACCTCCACGTCCGCGACGGGGCGGTCGAGGACGTCCTCTCCGCCTGGCGCGCCCACCTCGGCGACCGGATGTGGATCGTCACCCGCGATCAGGCCGTCGAGGAGGGGTGGTTCGGGCCCACCGTGCCGGCTCGGATCCGCGCGCGCATCGGCGACGTGCTCGCCGCCGCCCACGGCGACGTGGGCGTCTTCCAGCGCTCAGTCGACCCCGCCCAGGCGCGGATGATGGGCCACCACGGGTCGATGACCGCCGCCGAGCAGCTGGTGCCCTTCGTGATGGTGCGGCGCTGACCGGGAGGCTCTCAGCGACGCAGGAGCTGATGCCCCGGCCGCCCCCCCGCCCGCAGGACCGGGTCCGCGCCGAGGGCGACCAGCGGGCGCCGCTCGCCGCCGATCAGCGGCGCGAGCGGCGTCGCGCTGATCAGCCGGGTGGCGAGCACCGCCAGAGCCAGGGTGGCGGCGGTGAGCAGCAGGAAGCCGGCGATCGAGCCGGGGAGGGGCTGCTGCAGCATCGGCTTCAGCAGGCCGTCACCGAGCTCGAAGGCGATCAGCGGATGGAGGATGTACACGCCGAGCGAGTCGCGGCTCAGCGCCCGCACCGGCCCGCCCAGCCGGGGCAGGCGGCGGAGCAGCGCGGGCGCTCCCAGCAGCGCCGCACCGGTCAGCACCAGCACCATCGGCGCCAGCACGGGCCGGAGGAAGGCGCCGGTGCCCTGGGCGAACTCGCCGTACCGCAGCCGCGTCACCGGGCTGGCGACGAGCAGTGCGAAGGCGGCGGGCACCACCGCCAGGCAGGCGAGCGCGGCGCGGGGATGGTCGCCGACGTCACCGCGCCGCGCCAGCAGCCGTCCGGCGGCGACGCCGACGGCGAAGTAGCCGATCCAGAAGGGGAGGAGCTCGTATCCGTGCCACAGCGCCAGCCGGTCCAGGCCCGGGGGCATCGGCCCGGCGAGGCGCAGGCCGTCGAGCGCCAGCTGCAGCGCCATCGCCCCCGCCGCCAGCCAGAGGGTGGGGCCCAGGCGGCGCGGCCAGACCAGGTAGGCCACGTAGAGCTGGGGGACGAGGAGGAGGAAGTAGAGGTGGCCGGCGCCGCCGAGCAGCCAGCCGCCCACACCGCCGGCGTCGAGGCTGCCGGTGAGCCAGAGGCCGGCGGCGCAGTAGACCGGCGCCCAGACGAGGAGGGGGACGAGGGTCCGGCGCAGCCGCCGGCGCAGGAACTCGCCGGGCCGCTCGCGGGCACCGCCGCGCAGCCCCAGGAGCAGGCCGGAGAGCACCACGAAGGCGGGCACGCAGAAGCGCGAGGCGAGGTCGACCCACGCCCAGGTGCGGAGGTCCGCGCCACTG
>JAXDLS010000184.1:0-3961 GCA_034666485.1 Chloroflexota bacterium | reverse complement strand
GGAGACACGGCGGAATCGGCGGCCAACCGCGCCCTGGAGGCGGCCCAGGCTGCCTACCCGGTCGACAACCCGGAACCGTCGACGGTCCCGGTCTGGCTGCTGGGCATCGCCTGCGAGGTGGCCGGGGACGTTCGCCGGCGCCGCCGCGCGCCCCGCCGCGACGGCGCCGGCGGAACCGAGCTCGGCGCCGCCCTCTCCGCCGCCGCGGCGCTGCCCGACCAGGAGCTCTTCGCCGCGGCGCTGCGGGGCGCCGCCGGTCTCGGCTATGCGGAGATCGGCAGCCTCCTGGGCACCTCTCCGGAGGCGGCACGGATGGCCTGCGGCTGGGCCATGCGCCGCATCCGCACCGGGGCCGGAAGGATCGGCTGATGACCGACGTCCTCGACGCCGACGAGCTGTGGTTCGCCCGCCTGCTCGCGTCGGTGGCCACCCCCCGCGCGCTGGTGCGGCCCGCCGCCCGTCCCGCCCGGGTCGCGCCCGGCGGCGGCCGCCGCCACCGCCGCACTCTGGGGATCGCCTGCCCGACGCCCTGACCGCGGCGCGCGACTGCAATCCCGCGTCATCACGGTTCGCGATGGGCCGATCAGGAACTGTGTGTCTCGACCGCCTCCGCGATCCGGGAATCGGCTCCGGCGCAACGCTAGACTGGCTGCGACGGTTGCGGACGGCCGGCGGGGGACATGGTGAGGCTCTGCGTCCTTTCGGACATCCACGGCACTCTGCACGCGGTCGAGGCGGTGCGATGAGCCTGGTCCGGCCGCACGGTGCGGCGCGCCGCCTCGAGCCGCTGCTGGTGCCCCCGGCGGAGCGCGCGGACGAGATCGCCCGGGCGGCCTCCCTGCGGCGGCTGCCGATGAGCTCGCGCGAGACCTCCGACCTGATCATGCTCGGCATCGGCGCCTTCACCCCGCTGCGCGGCTTCATGGGCGCCGGCGACTGGCGGGGGGTCTGCGACGAGATGTGCCTCGCCGACGGCACCTTCTGGCCCATCCCCATCACCCTCTCGACCACCGACGAGGAGGCCGCCGCCCTCGCCCCCGGCGAGGAGGTGGCGCTGGTCGACGGCGAGACCGCGGCGCTGATGGGCACGCTGCGCGTCGAGGAGCGGTACCGCATCGACCCGCTCCACGAGTGCCGCGAGGTCTTCCGCACCGTGGACCCGCGGCATCCCGGCGTCGCCAAGGTGCTGGAGCAGGGCCCCGTCAACCTGGCCGGACCGGTGCGCGTCCTCGGCGAGGGGCACTTCCCGGAGCGCTACCCGGAGATCTACCTGCGCCCGCACCAGACCCGCAGCCTCTTCGAGTCCCGGGGCTGGTCGACGGTGGCCGCCTTCCAGACGCGCAACCCGATGCACCGTGCCCACGAGTACCTTGCCAAGGTCGCCGTCGAGGTGTGCGACGGCCTGCTCATCCACCAGCTGCTGGGACGCCTCAAGACGGGCGACATCCCCGCCGAGGTGCGGGTGCGCTGCATCGACGCGCTGGTCGACGGCTACTTCGTCCCCGGCACGTGCGTGCAGGCGGGGTACCCGATGGAGATGCGCTACGCCGGCCCGCGCGAGGCCCTGCTCCACGCGGTGTTCCGCCAGAACCACGGCTGCAGCCACCTCGTGGTGGGCCGTGACCACGCCGGCGTCGGCGACCACTACGGCCCCCTCGACGCCCAGCGGATCTTCGACGAGATCCCTGGCGACGCCCTCGAGCTGCGTCCGCTGAGGATCGACTGGACCTTCTTCTGCTCGGCCTGCGACGGCATGGCCTCGGCGAGGACCTGCCCTCACGGCCCCGAGCGGCGCCTGCTCATCAGCGGCACCCGGGTGCGCGAGATGCTCGCATCGGGCGAGACCATCGACGAGCACTTCAGCCGGCCGGAGGTCCTGGACGTCCTCCGCGAGTACTACGCCGGTCTCGACGGGAAGGTCGAGGCCGGGCTCCACTCCAACTGAGGACGAAGCGTGCCCACCTACGTCAACCCGGACAAGTGCGACGGTTGCAAGGCGCTGGACAAGCCGGCGTGCGCGTACATCTGTCCCAACGACCTGATGATCCTCGACATGGTGCAGGGCAAGTCCTACAACCAGGAGCCCGACCAGTGCTGGGAGTGCTATTCCTGCGTCAAGGTGTGCCCGCAGTCGGCGATCGCGATGCGCGGCTACAGCGACGTGATGCCGCTCGGTGCCAGCCTGACGCCGCTGCGCGGCACCGACTCGATCATGTGGACGGTGCAGTTCCGCGACCGGCGGGTGAAGCGCTTCAAGTTCCCGATCCGCTCCACCGGCTGGGGGAGCATCGAGCCGTACGAGGGCATGCCCGAGCCCGACGCCGCGAGGCTCGGCGATCCGCACCTCTGCGGCGAGGAGACCTGGCTGGGGGTCGACACCCTGCCCGTCCCCGCCGCGGCCGCGACCGCCGGGACGAGGGGGTAGCGAGATGGAGGCGCCCGCGCTGGAGGTCGTCGACACCGACCTGCTGATCCTCGGCGGCGGCATGGCGGGCTGCGGCGCCGCCTTCGAGGCCGGGTACTGGGGCCGCGACAAGGGCCTCAGGGTGACCATGGTCGAGAAGGCGGCGGTGGAGCGCAGCGGCGCCGTGGCCATGGGCCTCAGCGCCATCAACTGCTACATGGGGATGCGGCACGGCGAGAACCAGCCGGAGGACTTCGTGCGCTACGTGCGCAACGACCTGATGGGCCTCTGCCGCGAGGACCTCGTCTACGACATCGCCCGCCACGTCGACTCCACCGTCCACATGTTCGAGAGGTGGGGCCTGCCCATCTTCAAGACCGAGGACGGGCGCTACAAGCGCGAGGGCCGGTGGCAGATCATGATCCACGGCGAGTCGTACAAGCCGATCGTCGCCGAGGCGGCGAAGAAGGCGATCGGGGCGGAGAACGTGTACGAGCGCCTCTTCGTCTCCCACGTGCTCATCGACGAGGAGACCGGGCGGGCCACCGGCGCGGTGGCCTTCAGCATCCGCGAGCACAGGGTGTACGTCTTCCGCGCGCGGGCGGTGATCTCCAGTGCGGGCGGCGCCACCGGCGTGTTCCGTCCCCACGCGGTGGGGGAGGGGCTGGGGCGCATCTGGTACGCGCCCTGGAACACCGGGTCGGCGTACTCGCTGGCGATCAAGGCCGGCGCCACCATGACCCAGATGGAGCACCGGCTGGTGGTCACCCGCTTCAAGGATGGGTACGGTCCGGTGGGGATGTGGTTCCTGCTCTTCAAGGGCAAGGTGAAGAACGCCTACGGCGAGCTCTACGAGGACACCCAGCAGAAGGCGATCGCCCCCTACGCGCCCTACGACAGGGTGCGGCCCATCCCGACGCCCCTGCGCAACCACCAGATGCTCACCGACCGCGCCGAGGGCCGGGGGCCGCACTACATGCGCACCGACGAGGCGCTGCAGGCACTGACGATGGGGCTCGACCCCAAGGCGGTTCGCGAGATCGAGAGCGACGCCTGGGAGGACTTCCTCGACATGACGATGTCGCAGGCGCTGCTGTGGGCGTCGCAGAACATCGACCCCGCCAAGGTCCCCTCGGAGCTGACCCTCACCGAGCCGTACCTGATGGGCTCGCACTCGTCGGCGACCGGCGCCTGGGTGAGCGGCCCCGAGGACCTGGCCCGCGACGGCTACTTCTGGGGCTACAACCGCATGACCACGGTGCCGGGGCTCTTCGCCGCCGGTGACGGCGTCGGCGGATCGGCGCACAAGTTCTCCTCGGGCTCGTACACCGAGGGACGGCTGGCCGCCAAGGGGGCGATCGCCTTCATGACCGACAATCCCGGCGCCTTCGAGCACGATCCCGCCCGGGTGGAGGAGATCACCGGGGAGCTGTTCGAGCCCTACCGGGTGTTCGAGAACTCCTGCGGCAAGTCGAGCCGGCCCGACATCAACCCCGACTACTTCTATCCGAAGCAGGGCCTCCACCGGCTGCAGAAGATCATGGACGAGTACTGCGC
>JAXDLS010000183.1:0-6673 GCA_034666485.1 Chloroflexota bacterium | reverse complement strand
AAGATCGACAAGCTTCGCGGGCTCGAGGTCTGCGTCGTGACCACGGCGCGAACCGACGATGAGGGGCGGGCGCTGCTCACCCACCTGGGGATGCCCTTCCGCAAGCCGGGGCAGCAGATGTGAACAGATTCCTTTGTTCTACACCGCGCGCGTCGGCCGTTGCTGGCCGATACGGCGTGGCGAGGTAAGACGTGGCCAAGAAGTCTTTGATCGCCAAGAGCCTGCGACCGGCCAAGTTCCGGGTGCAGGAGTACCACCGCTGCGGGCTCTGCGGACGTCCTCGCGCCTTCATGCGCAAGTTCGGGATGTGCCGCATCTGCTTCCGCGGGCATGCGAGCATGGGGTTGATCCCCGGTGTCAAGAAGTCGTCCTGGTGACCCGAAGACCAGCGACACCATCGCGGACATGCTCACCCGCATCCGCAACGCCAACACCGCCCACCACAAGAGCGTCAGCATGCCCGCCTCCAAGATGAAGGTGGAGATCGCGCGGGTGCTCGTCGAGGAGGGCTACATCGAGTCCTTCACCGTGGGCGAGCCGGGGCCGGGGCAGCTGCTCAGCGTCGAGCTGAAGCCGCGCACCACCCGCGGCAGGGCGCTCAGCGGCCTGCGCCGGATCAGCCGGCCGGGCCTGCGGGTCTACGCGCGGAAGACCGAGATCCCCCGTGTGCTCGGCGGGCTCGGCATCTCGCTCATCTCCACCTCCCAGGGCCTGATGACCGGGAGCGCCGCTCAGCGCGCCGGGCTCGGTGGGGAAGTGGTCGCCTACGTCTGGTGACCGGATAGATGTCCCGCATCGGCCGCCTTCCCGTCCCCGTCCCCACCGGGGTCGACGTCGTCCTCACCGGCAGCCACATCAGGGTGACCGGCACCCGTGGCACCCTCGAGCGCCTGCTGGCGCCCTCGATGCTGGTGCGGATCGAGGACTCGACCGTCACCGTCAACCGCCCCACCGACACCACCATGCACCGCTCGCTCCACGGGCTCACCCGCACCCTGATCGCCAACATGGTGGAGGGGGTCAGCAAGGGCTTCGTGCGCCAGCTGGACCTGGTCGGCGTCGGCTATCGCGCCAGCAAGCAGGGTGACGACCTGGTGCTCACCCTCGGCTACTCGCATCCCATCCGCTACACGCCCCCGCCCGGGGTGACCATCGAGGTCCCCGTCCCCACCCAGATCGCCGTCAGCGGCAGCGACAAGGAGGTGGTCGGACAGGTGGCCGCCAAGATCCGCTCCTTCCGCAAGCCGGAGCCCTACAAGGGCAAGGGCGTGCTCTACCGGGGCGAGAAGCTGCGCCGCAAGGCGGGCAAGTCGGGCAAGGCGGGCAAGGGGAAGTAGATGTACAGGAAGCACGATCGCCGCCTGGCCCGCGACCGGCGCCACGTCCGGGTCCGCAAGGTGGTGTCCGGCACCCCCGCGCGGCCCCGCCTGGCCGTGTTCCGCAGCCTGCACCACATCTCGGCGCAGGTGATCGACGACACCGCCGGCCGCACCCTCGCCACCGCCTCGACCTACGAGCCGGAGCTGCGGGCCGGGCTGACGGGCACCGCCAACGCCGCCGCCGCCGCCGCCGTGGGCAGGGCCGTGGCCGAGCGCGCCGTCGCCGCCGGCGCCGCCGTCGTGGTCTTCGACCGCGCCGGCTATCTCTATCACGGGCGGGTCAAGGCGCTCGCCGACGCGGCCCGCTCCGCGGGACTGGAGTTCTGACGATGTCGATGCGCATGGATCGCCGCGACGACCGGGGCGGCTCCGACCTCCAGGAGAAGGTGGTCTCCCTCAACCGCGTCGCCAAGGTGGTGAAGGGCGGCCGGCGCTTCTCCTTCAGCGCCCTGGTGGTGGTCGGCGACGGCCTGGGGCGGGTGGGAGCCGGTCTGGGCAAGGCCGGAGAGGTCCCCGACGCCATCCGCAAGGGTGTCGAGGACGCCAAGAAGAACATGATCACGGTGCCCATGGTCGGCACCACCATCCCCCACGAGGTCCGCTACAAGCAGGGCGCTGCCAAGGTGCTGCTCAAGCCCGCCGTTCCCGGGACCGGGGTGATCAGCGGCGGGGCGATGCGCGCCGTGGTCGAGGCGGCGGGGATCCACGACATCCTCACCAAGTCGCTGGGGACCAACAACCCCATCAACGTGGTCCGCGCCACCGTCGGTGCGCTCGCGAGCCTGCGCACCCTCCGCGACGTCGCCTTCCTCCGCGGCAAGACGCCCGAGGAGGTGGTGGGCAGGCGCCGCGCGGCGGTGATGCTCGGCGAGCCGCTGGGCGAGGTGCCGGTGTCCTCATGAGCCGGCTGACCATCACCTACCGCAAGAGCACCATCGGCTATGCGCGCGACCAGAAGGCGACCATCGCCGCCCTCGGTCTGAAGCGTCTCCGTCAGACCGTCGAGCACGAGGACAGCGCCTCGCTGCGGGGCATGGTCTTCAAGGTGCGCCACCTGGTGAACGTCGACGGCGTGGCCGCCGACTCGCCCGAGGGGGTGAGGCTGCTGGCCTCGCGACCGGTGGCGACCGGCATGGCCGCCACCACCACCGGGGAGACGGCGTCGTGAAGCTGCACGAGCTCCACCCCGCACCCAACAGCCGCAGGGCGCGCACCCGGGTGGGTCGGGGCATCAGCGCCGGCCAGGGCAAGACCTCCGGCCGCGGCCAGAAGGGCCAGGGGTCGCGCAGCAGCTCGGGGCTGCCCAAGGGCTTCGAGGGCGGCCAGATGCGGCTCTCGCAGCGGCTGCCCAAGCTGCGCGGCTTCCACAACAGATGGAGCAAGGAGTTCGCCGTGGTCAACCTCGGCAAGCTCAACCGCTTCGAGAACGGCACCGTGGTCGACCCCGAGACGCTGAAGGCCGCCGGCCTCGTCGGCCCGGCGCGCGACGGCGTCAAGCTGCTGGCCGCGGGCAGCGTGGGCCGGGCGCTCACGGTGCGCGTCCACCGGGCGTCGGCGGCGGCCCGCGCCGCGGTCGAGGCCGCCGGGGGCACGGTCGAGCTTCTCGGCGCGCCCGCAGAGGACGGCGTCGAGGCCTCCGGAGCCGTGGCCGAGGCCCTTCCCTCCCCCGAGACCGCGTCCGACGCGGATGCCGCCAGCGACGAGGAGTAGGCTCCGACCATGAACCTGCTCCAGGCCCTCGGACAGGCGATTCGCATCCCCGAGCTGCGGCGCAAGCTGCTCTTCACGCTCGCGCTGCTGCTCGCCTTCCGGATCCTGGCCAGCATCTCGGTGCCGGGTGCCAACGCGGAGAAGCTCCAGCAGCTCTTCGCCAGCAACTCCCTGCTGGGGCTGCTGAACCTCTTCAGCGGAGGCGGCCTGAGCACCTTCTCCATCGCCGCGATGGGGATGAATCCCTACATCAACGCCACCATCATCATGCAGCTGATGACGGTGGTCTCCCTGCGCCTCAAGGAGATGTCCAAGGAGGGCGAGCAGGGGCGCAAGAAGATCACCCGGTACACCCGCTGGCTGACCGTCGCCCTGGCGGCGCTGCAGGCCTACGGCTACACCGTGCTCTTCACCAGCACCGGCGTGCTCAGCAGCCCGAGCGCCGGCACGGTGATCAGCATCATGATCACCCTCACCGCGGGCAGCGTCATCCTGATGTGGCTCGGCGAGCTGATCACCGAGTACGGCGTCGGCAACGGCGTCTCGCTGGTGATCTTCGCGGGCATCATCGGCCGGCTTCCCGGCGCCGTCTACAGCTACGGCAGCGTCGGCGGCACCGCCCACATCCTCACCATCATCGTGTTCGCCGTGCTGGCGATCAGCGTGACCGCGTTCATCATCGAGGTCCAGCAGGCGCAGCGGAAGATCCCCATCCAGTCGGCGCAGCGGGTGGTCAACCCCCGTGCCGGGCAGGCGGTGCAGGGGCGGCGCAGCTTCCTGCCCCTGCGCGTCAACGCCGGCGGCGTCATCCCGATCATCTTCGCCATCTCGATCATGGCCTTCCCCACCATCTTCGCCAACTTCTTCCAGAATGCCGGCGGCCTGCCGGGCAGGCTCGCGGTCTGGATCCGGGACAACTGGCAGCCGAACGGGCCGACCCTGCTCGCCAACATCGCCTACAACGCCATCGAGTTCATGCTGGTGCTCGGCTTCACCTACTTCTACACGGCGGTGGTGTTCGACCCCAACGACGTCGCCGACGACTTCAAGAAGCGCTCCGTCTACATCCCCGGCATCCGCCCCGGGAAGTGGACCGCCGACTACCTCGGCAAGGTGATGGGTCGCATCACCCTGGCGGGCGCCCTCTTCCTGGCGGTGATCACGGTGGTGCTGCCCCTCGGCGCCGGAGTGATCACCGGGTCCGGCGCCAACGCCGGTCTCTACCTCGGCGGCACCGCCATCCTCATCGTGGTCGGCGTCGCCCTCGACACCATGCAGCAGATCGAGACCCAACTCCTCATGCGCCAGTACAAGGGGTTCATCAAATGACCGGGCGGTGCCTGACTGAGGTGGGCTCCACCCTCATCGACGCGCCCTGGCGGGCGAGACGATGAGGGCGGAGCCCACCTTCCGGCTGAAGCGGCCGGAGGAGATCGAGAAGATGCACACCTCGGGGCGCATCCTCGGCGCCTGCCTCAGCCACCTGGCGCAGTGCATCCGGCCGGGGATCACCACCCTGGAGCTGGACAAGGAGGCGGACACCTTCATCCGCGACCACGGCTGCATCCCCGGCTTCCTCGGCTACTACGACTACCCCAACTCGCTCTGCGTCTCGGTCAACGAGGAGGTGGTCCACGGCATGCCCGGCAGCCGGGTCATCGAGGAGGGCGACCTGGTCTCGCTCGACTGCGGGCTGATCCTCGACGGCTGGTGGGCCGACAGCGGCCTCAGCAAGGTCTGCGGTGAGGCCTCGCCCGAGACCCAGCACCTGCTGGACGTCACCCGTGAAGCGCTCATCCGGGGCATCGAGCAGGCGCGGCCGGGCAACCACATCGGCGACATCGGCCACGCCGTCCAGACCTACGTCGAGTCCGAGGGCTTCTCGGTGGTGCGCCAGTACGTCGGCCACGGCATCGGGCGGAACATGCACGAGCCCCCCCAGGTGCCGAACTACGGCCGCGCGGGCACCGGCAACCTGCTCAAGCCCGGCTACGTCCTCGCCATCGAGCCGATGGTCAACGCCGGCGGCGCCGAGGTGCGGGTCCTGGACGACGGCTGGACGGTGGTCACCTGCGACCGCCGACGCTCCTGCTACTTCGAGCACACCGTGGCGGTGACCCCGGAGGGGCCGGTGGTGCTCACCCGGCGGGACGAGGAGGCGGCGTGACCGGTGCCTCCCCCTGTGCCGCCCCGCTCGATTCTGTATACTCGCCCGTCAGCCCCCTCCCGGATTCGGCGCGCCCGGTGAGCGGGCGGGAGGGCCCCCTGGTGGGGCGCGTCATCGAGCCGCTTCCCAATGCGCTCTACAGGGTCGAGCTGGAGGACGGGCACCGGGTGCTCGCCCATCCCGCGGGCAAGGCCCGGCTGCAGGCGGTCCGCATCCTTCCCGGAGACCGGGTGAGCGTCGAGCTCAGCGCCGGCGACCCCGGGCGAGGCCGGATCCTGCAGCGACTTGGATAGGACGAGACAGAGAAGAATCGTGAAGGTGAACGCAGCGACATGAAGGTCCGGGCCTCGGTGAAGAAGATCTGCGAGCGGTGCAAGGTCATCAAGCGCCGTGGGGCGGTGCGCGTCATCTGCGAGAACCCCAAGCACAAGCAGCGTCAGGGGTAGGCGAGAGTGGCACGAATCGCAGGCGTCGACATCCCGCGTGACAAGCACGTGGTGATCGCGCTCACCTACATCTTCGGCATCGGGCCGACCACGGCGAAGCGCATCCTCTCCCTCGCCCAGCTCAACCCCGACATGCGCACCCGCGACCTCACCGACGCCCAGGTGGGCAAGCTGCGCGACATCATCGCCAAGCAGCTCCAGGGGCGGGTCGAGGGCGACCTCCGCCGGCAGATCGCCCTCAACATCAAGCGGCTGATGGAGATCGGCACCTACCGGGGGCTCCGCCACCGCCGCGGGCTTCCCGTCCGCGGGCAGCGCACCCGGACCAACGCCCGCACCCGGCGCGGCCCGCGCCGCACGGTCGGCGTGCGGCGGAAGAAGAAGTGACATGCCGGGTTCCCCGGCATCACTGGTGGTGCCGGCCTTCGGCCGGCGATTCTGAATGAGAAGGACGACAGGATTTAGGTGAGAGGCGAGACCGTGACCCACCCGACGCTCCATGAGGCTCCGTGGTGCCGCTGGCCCGCGTGCGGCGCGGCCATTCAGGCGCCACGCTTCGCGAGGCGCCTGAATGGGTAAGAAGAAGAAGGTCGTCAGGACCCGGCGGCGCGAGCGCAAGAACATCGCGGTCGGGCACGGCCACATCCTGTCCACCTTCAACAACACCATCGTCAGCCTCACCGACACCCAGGGCAACGTGCTGGCCTGGGGATCGGCGGGCGGCCAGGGCTTCAAGGGGTCGCGCAAGAGCACCCCGTTCGCCGCCCAGGTGACCGCCGAGGCCGCGGCGCGGCGGGCCATGGAGCATGGTCTGCGCAGCATCGAGATCTTCGTCAAGGGTCCCGGCGCCGGTCGTGAGGCGGCGATCCGCAGCCTCCAGGCGGCGGGCCTCGACGTCACCGCCATCACCGACGTCACCCCCATCCCCCACAACGGCTGCCGGCCGCCCAAGCGGCGCCGGGTCTAGAGCC
>JAXDLS010000182.1:0-3750 GCA_034666485.1 Chloroflexota bacterium | reverse complement strand
GGCACTGCACCGGCTGGTCATGAGCGGTGGAGAGAGCACGCCCGCGGGGGAGGCGCCTGCGGTCGTCGAGGAGCGGGACGGCCGGGTTGCCTACTGGATGCTGGAGCGACTGACGCTTGTCAGCCTTCCCCAGGAGGCCGACCTCGACCTCGATCGCCACCTCGAGGTCGACCTGTGGGACCGGTCATGGATCCTCTTCGACATGGGACGGGGAACCATCACGCAGGGTGGGCCCCGACGGCTGTGGGATGCCCGAGTGGCCCTGTACGACCAGTGGAGCGCTCTCGGCCGGCCCGGCCGCGAGCGCTTCGGCCTCAGCGTCCACGGCCGGTGCGGGCTGCAGGAGATCTGGCTGGACGACCCCGGTTCCGGGCAGCGATGGCCGCTGGTCGGCCATCCGGCGGCGTCGCCCACGGCGTCCTGACGACCGGCCTCGCCGCTGCCGATCCCACGCCGCCAGGCACACAGCGCTACCGTCCGGATGCATGAACCTCGTCGTCGGCACCGCGGGGCACGTCGACCACGGCAAGTCGTCGCTGGTGCTGGCGCTCACCGGCACCGATCCCGACCGGCTCGCCGAGGAGAAGCGGCGGGGGATGACCATCGAGCTCGGCTTCGCCGCCTGGACGCTGCCGTCGGGCGAGCGGGTCGGGGTGGTGGACGTGCCCGGGCACCAGCGCTTCGTGCGCACCATGGTGGCGGGGGCGCAGGGGATCGACCTGGTGCTGCTGGTGGTCGCGGCGGACGAGGGGGTGATGCCCCAGACCCGCGAGCACCTCGCCATCTGCGGGCTGCTGGGGGCGCGGCACGGGGTGGTGGCGCTCACCAAGTGCGACCTGGTCGACGACGACGTGCTGACCCTGGCGCGCGCCGAGGTCGAGGAGGTGATCGCGGCGTCGCCGCTGCGCGGGGCGCCGGTGGTGCCCTGCTCGTCGGTCACCGGGGAGGGGCTCGACGAGCTGGGCCGCACCGTCGAGGCGGCGCTGGCGGCGGCACCGGCGCGGGTCGACCGCGGCCGGCCGCGGCTCTTCGTCGACCGCGCCTTCGCGCTCGCCGGGTTCGGGCCCATCGTGACCGGAACGCTGGAGACCGGGGCGCTGCACACCGGCGACGAGGTGAGCATCCTGCCCGGCGGGCTGCGGGCGCGCATCCGCGGGCTCGAGCGGCACGGCGAGCGGCTGGAGCGGCTCGAGCCGGGGGGGCGGACCGCGGTCAACCTCGCCGGGGTCGAGCGCGCCCAGCTGGGCCGGGGGATGGCGCTGGTGGCGCCGGCCGCGATGGCGCCGGTGCGGCGGCTCGACATCCGGCTGGAGGCGCTCGGCGACGCGCCCGCGGGGATCCGCCACAACGCCACCGTCTCGGTCCACCTCGGAACCTCGGAGGTCGCCGCCCGGGTGTGGCTGCTGGAGGGGGCCGAGCTCGAGCCCGGCGAGGCCGGCTACGCCCAGCTCCAGCTCGTGTCGCCGCTGGCGGCGGCTCCGGGCGACCGGCTGGTGGTGCGCCGCATGTCCCCGCAGGCGACCCTCGGCGGCGGGGTGGTGCTCGACTCGGCGCCCCGCCGGCACCGCCGCCGCGACCCCGGCGCGGCGGCCGCGCTGGCGCGGCTGGAGGCCGGGGGCCTGCGGGCGCTGCTGCTCGAGCTGCTCGCCCGGCAGCGGCTGGGCGCCGAGCCGGCGGCGCTGACCCGGGCCGCGGGCGCGGGCCGCGG
Source organism: Chloroflexota bacterium (assembly GCA_034666485.1). GTDB lineage: Bacteria > Chloroflexota > Dormibacteria > Aeolococcales > Aeolococcaceae > CF-96. Next base: position 2,042 of record JAXDLS010000182.1, on the reverse strand, counting down.
CGAGGTCGACGCGCTCCTCGCCGGGCTCGGCGACGAGGTGGTGCGGCTGGGCCGGCGGCTGGTCGCCGCGGGGCGGTGGGAGGAGCTGCGGCGCACCTCGGCGGCGGTGCTCGCCGCCTACCACGACGCCGAGCCGCTGCGCCCGGGGATGCCGCGCGAGGAGTGGCGCAGCCGGCTGCGCCTCCCCGGCCCGCTCTCCGCCGACGTCGCCCACCGCCTCCGCGGCGAGCGCGTTCTCGAGGAGGTCGACGGCTGCGTCGCCCTGGCGGGACGCGGGCGCAGCGTCTCCGACACCGCCCGGCGGACCGTGGAGGCGGTGCTGGGCCTGCTCACCGAGCGCGGCCTCGACCCCCCGCCGATGGCCGAGCTGCGCGCCGCCGGCCTCACCCCGGGGCTGCTCCGGCTGCTCCTCGACGACGGCCGGGCGGTGCGCCTCTCGGCCGACGTGGTGCTCGCCGGGCCGGTCTACGCGGCGGCCCGCAGGCGCGTCGAGGAGCACCTCCGCATCCACGGCGAGGCCACCGTCGGCCAGATCCGCGACGCCGTCGGCGCCACCCGCCGGGTGGTCGTCCCCCTCCTGGAGACCCTGGACGCCGGCCGGGTGACGGTGCGGGTCGGCGACCTCCGCCGCCTCCGCTCCCGATAGCCCGATCGCCCGATAGAGTGCCGCCAGGGGGAAGGCTGTCAGCGACGAAGGAGCTGATGGCCTGGGGGAGGCCCCCCCTACCATGAGCGCGTCAGCGCTCAGAGGAGAAAGATGCGTCCTGTGGTCGTGGGGATCACGCTGCGGCCGGTGACCCGCGAGGGCCATCCCGAGCGGCTGCTGGTCAACCGCGTCTACAGCGACGCCCTGGAGCGGGCCGGGGCGGTGCCGCTGACCATCCCCACGCTGCGCGACCCCGCCGCGGCGGTGACCCTGCTCGAGGCCTGTGACGGGCTGCTGCTCCCCGGCGGCCCCGACGTCGAGCCCCGCCGCTACGGCGAGGAGCCGTGCGAGGGCTGCCGCACCGAGTGGGTCGCCGACCTCGACGCCACCGAGGCGGCGGTGCTCGAGCGGGCGCTCGAGGCCGACCTGCCGGTGCTCGCCATCTGCCGGGGCTGCCAGCTGCTCAACGTGGTGCGCGGGGGGTCGCTCTGGCAGGACATCGCGGTGCAGGGCGCGGGCGACGCCGGCCACGACGGCGAGACCACGGGCACCCCGCGCACCCAGGTGGTCCACCCCGTCGTCCTCGAGCCCGACAGCCTGCTCGCCGCGGTCCTCCAGGCCACCGTCGTCGGCGTCAACAGCCTCCACCACCAGGCGCTGCGCCGGGTGGGCGAGGGGCTCAGGGTGGTGGGACGCTCCCCGGACGGGCTCGCCGAGGCGGTCGAGATGCCCGGCCGCCGCTTTGTGGTCGGGCTGCAGTGCCATCCCGAGGAGCACAGCGCCACCGAGCCCTGGGCCGCCCGGCTGTTCACCGCCCTGGTCGAGGCCGCACACCGCCGGCGGGAGGGGCCCTCCAGCCTCTCCGGCTCGGCGGTGGGGGAGTGAGCCCAGCCGCCGCGCGGCTGGTGCGGCACCGCTGGCGGCTCGGGGTGGGGGCGGCGGTGGCGGCGCTCGTCCTCCTCCACCTGCTCGGCCTCGGCGTCGCCCCCCCCGGCCTCTACAGCGACGAGGCCTCGATCGGCTACAACGCCTGGGCGGTGGCCCACACCGGGCTCGACGAGCACGGCGCCCGGCTGCCGCTGTTCTTCGAGGCCTTCGGCGAGTACAAGAACCCGGTCTACGTCTACCTGCTGGCCCCGCTGACCTGGGTGCTGCCGCTGACCCCGGCGACCGAGCGGCTGCCCGCGGCGCTGTGCAGCCTGGGGGTGGTCGCCGCGGTCGCGGCCACCGCCTGGCGGCTGACCCGGAGCCGGCCGGTGCTGCTGGCGACCCTGCTGACCGCCGGCCTCACCCCGTGGCTGGCGGTGGAGGGACGGGTGGGGTTCGAGGTGATCTCGATGGTGCTCGCGCTCTCGGTGGCGCTGCTCTGCCTGGTCCACCTCCTCGAGGACGGCGG
>JAXDLS010000181.1:0-2849 GCA_034666485.1 Chloroflexota bacterium | reverse complement strand
TACATCCAGAACGCCGGGGCGGGCACCGACTCGATCGACCTCGCCGCCTGGGCCGCGGCGGGGGTCCCGGTGGCCAGCACCCCGGGGGCCAACGCCACCGGCGTCGCCGAGTGGTGCGTGGCCGCCGCGCTGTCGGTGCTCCGCTCGATGACCTGGGCCGACGCCGAGGTGCGCGCCGGGCGGTGGCCGCAGCTGGAGGCGGCGGAGCGGGGCTGCCGCGAGCTCGGCGCCCAGCGGGTCGGCATCGTCGGCTTCGGCGACATCGGCAGCCGCTGCGCGGTGCGCTTCGCCGCCTTCGGGTGCGACGTCTCCTACTGGTCGCGACGCCGCCGTCCCCCCGAGCAGGAGCACGGCGCCACCCATCGCGAGCTCGACGACCTGGTCGGCGGCAGCGACGTCCTCGTGCTCGTGGTGCCGCTCACCGAGGAGACGCGCGGCCTGCTCGACGCCGGGCGGCTGGCGCGGATGCCCCGCGACGCGGTGGTGGTCAACGCCGGCCGCGGCGGGCTGGTCGACGAGGAGGCGCTGATCGCGGCGCTCGACTCCGGGGCGCTGGGTGGCGCCGCGCTCGACGTCTTCGCCACCGAGCCGCTCGCCCCCGACTCGCCGCTGCGGCGGAGCGACCGGGTGCTGCTCTCGCCGCACATCGGCGGGGCCACCGCCGAGTCGCGGATGCGCATCTTCTCGATGATCGCCGCCAACCTGACCCGGGCGATGCAGGGAGAGCCGCTGCAGGGGGTGGTGAACGGCGCCGCCCCGCTGGTGCGCTGGCGCAGCTGAGCGCGCTCCCCGCACCGCCGCTCGCGCTCCCCGGCCCCGGCCGCGGCTGCGTCCACCTCGCCGACAACCTCGAGGTGCTGCGGCGGCTGCCCGAGGCGGAGGTCGCGCTGGTGTACATCGACCCGCCGTTCAACACCGGGCGGGTGCAGCGGCGCACCTCGATGCGCACCGTGCACAGCGACGAGGGCGACCGCAGCGGCTTCGGGGGCCGCCGCTACCGCACCGAGACCACGGGGGTGAGCGCCTACAGCGACGTCCACGACGACTACCTCGCGTTCCTCGAGCCGCGGCTGCGCGAGGCGTGGCGGGTGCTCCGCCCCACCGGCACCCTGTACGTGCACCTCGACTACCGCGAGGTGCACCACGTCAAGGTGCTCCTCGACGGCCTCGTCGGCCGCGAGCGCTTCCTCAACGAGATCATCTGGGCGTACGACTACGGGGCGCGCAGCCGCCGGCGGTGGCCGGCCAAGCACGACAACATCCTCGTCTACGTCAAGGACCCGGAGGCGTACTGGTTCGACAGCGCCGAGGTCGACCGGGAGCCCTACATGGCGCCCGGCCTGGTGACCGCGGCGAAGGCGGAGCTGGGCAAGCTGCCCACCGACGTCTGGTGGCACACCATCGTCTCGCCGACGGGGCGGGAGAAGACCGGCTACCCGACCCAGAAGCCGGAGGGGGTGCTGCGCCGCATCCTCACCGCCTCGTCCCGGCCCGGCGACTGCGTGCTCGACTTCTTCGCGGGCAGCGGCACCACCGGCGCCGTCGCCCGCCGGCTGGGACGCCGCTTCCTGCTCGTCGACCGCAGTCCCGAGGCATTCGCGGTGATGCGGCAACGGCTGGGCGACGCGGACGTCGACTATGTGCGAGGATCGGGGCCGGTGGGCGAGGCGGGAGAGGACCCATGACCGGGGAGCCGGGCGCCACGACGGAGGCGGGGGCCCGGGCGGGCGGTGCGGTGGCGCTGGTCTCCGGGGGTCTCGACTCGGTGACTCTCGCCCACCTCCTCCACGACCGCGGCCACGCCCCGCTCCACCTCGTCTCCATCGACTACGGCCAGCGCCACCGGCGCGAGCTCGACGACGCCCGGGCCTGCGCCGGGCGGCTGGGGGCGCGCTGGGACTGCGTCGACCTCGGCTCGCTGGGCGGCCTGCTCGGCGGCTCGGCGCTCACCGACGCCGCCGTCGAGGTGCCCGACGGGCACTACGCCGACGAGACCATGCGGATCACCGTGGTGCCCAACCGCAACGCGGTGATGCTGGCCATCGCCCATGCCGTCGCCGTCGCCGGGGGCGTCCCGACCGTCGCCGCCGCATTCCACGCCGGCGACCATCCCGTCTACCCCGACTGCCGCCCCGCCTTCGTCGACGCCTTCCGGCGGATGCAGACGCTGGCCACCGAGGGATTCGCCCCGGCGGACATGCTGGTCACCCCCTTCCTCCACCTCGACAAGGCGGCGATCGTGCGCGCCGGCCACCGGCTGGGTGTGCCCTTCGAGCACACCTGGTCGTGCTATCGCGGGGGCGAGCGTCACTGCGGGCGCTGCGGCACCTGCGTGGAGCGGCGCGAGGCCTTCACCCTCGCCGGCGTGGCCGACCCCACCGCCTACGAGCCCGCCGCCGGGGGCTGAGGTGCTCACCGTCGCCGAGGTCTTCGGGCCCACCCTCCAGGGCGAGGGGCCGTCGCTGGGCCGGCGCTGCGCCTTCGTGCGGCTGGGCGGCTGCAACCTCGACTGCTCCTGGTGCGACACCCCCTACACCTGGGACTGGCGCCGCTACCGGCCCGAGCGTGAGCTGCGCCGCCTCGACACCGCGGCGGTGCTGAGCGCGGTCGAGGCGATGGGCGTCGACATGCTGGTGGTGACCGGCGGCGAGCCGCTGCTGCAGGCGCGATCCCTGCTCCCCCTCCTCGCCGGCGCCGGGGAGCGGGGATGGCGGGTCGAGGTGGAGACCAACGGCACCATCGCTCCTCCGCCGGAGCTGGCGGCGCGGGTGGCCGCCTTCAACGTCTCCCCCAAGCTCGCCAACTCGGGGATCGAGGAGGCGGTGCGCATCCGCCCGGCGGCGCTCGCG
>JAXDLS010000180.1:0-11001 GCA_034666485.1 Chloroflexota bacterium | reverse complement strand
ACCAGGTTGAGGACGGGGACGAACCACCAGCCCACCGCCCAGCTCGGCGTGTAGCGCAGCTCGTGGCCGCCGAGCGCGGGGCCGTTGGCCACCACCCGGTGCAGCCACACCAGGAAGAGCCCTGCGCAGGCGGCGATCACGCCGAGCTCGAGCACCCCGGTCAGCTGCATCAGGCTGTCGCTGGAGGCGAGCTCGCCGGTGGCCACCCTGTCGGCTCCGAGCATGCGGTCGGCGAGGCCGATGCGGCTCGCGTAGACCACCACCGCGGCGATCTCCACGGCCACGAGGACGAGCAGGGCGATCATCGCCAGCCTCGCCTGCTGGGCGGCGGAGCGGTACCGAGGCGGCGGGGCGGGGGAGGGCGCGGCCATCGTCGCCCGCTCAGTCCGCGCCGATGCGCCGCAGCACCGCGAGGCTGCCCACCGCCGCGGTGCCGTAGACGAGGTGCGCCGCCAGGTCGGGGGCGAGCTCGCGGATGCCGTACCGCCAGATCGGCCGGTAGAGGCCGGCCACCGGCAGCACCACGTAGCCGCTCCCCCAGACGGTGACCCCGAAGAGGGGGCCGTGGACGGGGCGCAGCCGCCGCAGCGAGCCGCCCACCACGCCCAGCGCGGTGCCCCAGCCGATGCCGTAGCCCCAGTGCATGACGGTGTTCGTGAGCCGCGCCCAGCGGGCGTCGAGGGGACGCTGGGTGAGACCCTCGACGAGCCGGCGCCCCACCTGGGCGGGCGCGGTGACGCTCTCCCAGTCGCTGGGCCCGCCGAACTCCCAGGTCAGCGGCTCCTGGGTGCCCCCGGAGAGGCGGTGGCGCGCGTACAGGACGGCGTCCATGGCGGCGGTGCCGACGGCGCCGGCGACCGCCCCCCGAAGCACCGCACCGAGTGGCGTCATGGCGGGCAATCCTAGCGCTCGCCGGCCGTCGAGCCGGGGATCGCCGCCGTCCGGGGGTGCCGTCTCGCCCCGGCCGCGCCGCTCACCCCTCAGGACCTCGCCGAGGGGAAGCTCGGCGGGCGCTTCTCCATGATCGCGGCGGCACCCTCGGCGACGTCCTCGCCGAAGAAGTTGAGCATCTCGAGGGCCAGCGAGGCGTCGAAGATGGGGCCGGCCTGGCGCAGCCAGTTGTTGAGCGCGCGCTTGGTCCAGCGGATGGCGAGCTGGGGGCCGGTGGCCAGCCTCTCGGCCACCTCCAGCGCGGTGGGGAGCAGGATCTCGCCGGGGACGCAGCGGCTCACCAGGCCGATGCGCTCGGCCTCGCGCCCGTCGATGAAGTCGGCGGTGAGCAGGTAGTACTTCGCCTTGGCCATGCCGCAGAGCAGCGGCCAGATGATGGCGGCGTGGTCGCCCGCGCCCACCCCGAGGCGGATGTGGCCGTCGGTGATGCGCGCCTCCTCGGCCATGATGCTGATGTCCGCCATCAGCGCGACCGCGAGACCGGCGCCCACCGCGACCCCGTTGATCGCGGAGATCACCGGCTTCCGGCAGTCGATGATGTTGTGGACGAGCGCCCGGGCCTCGTCCATGACCGCGGCGATCCTCTGGTAGCTGCCCACCTGCGACTGCACCATCGAGAGGTCCCCGCCGGCGCTGAAGGCGCGGCCGGCGCCGGTGATCACCGCCACCCGGGTCTCGGGGTCGTCCGACACCTCGAGCCAGACCCTGCAGAGCTCGCCGTGCAGCACCTCGTCGGTGGCGTTCAGGCGGTCGGGGCGGTTGATGGTGATGAGCAGCACGCCGTTGGCCCGGCGCTCGAAGAGCAGGTGCTGGTAGTCGGCGAGGTTCAACCCGAGTCTCCTGTCACAGGCCCATGGTCCTGGCGATGATCTCGTTCATGATCTCGTTGGTGCCGCCGCCGATGCCGAGGATGCGGCTGTCGCGGTAGTGGCGCTCGACCTCGCTCTCGCGCATGTAGCCCATCCCCCCGTGGATCTGCACCGCGGCGTCGACGACGTGGTGGCAGGCCATCACCGCGGTGTTCTTGGCCATCGAGACCTGGCGCACGCAGTCCTCGCCGCGCAGCATCCGCGCCATCACGGCGCGGGTGTACTCGCGGGCGACGTCGGTCTGCCGCGCCATCTCGGTGAGCCTGTGCCGGATCACCTGCCGTGCCATCAGCGGGCGTCCGAAGGCCTCGCGCGAGCGCGCCCAGGCCAGCGCCAGGTCGAGGCAGCGCTGCGCGGTGGCGTACGCTTGCACCGCGATGCCGAGGCGCTCCGCCTGGAAGTTGCGCATGATCTGGAGGAAGCCGGTGCCCTCCTCGCCGACCAGGTTGGCCACCGGCACCCGCACGCCCGCGAAGGCCAGCTCGGCGGTGTCGGAGCACCACCAGCCCATCTTCTCCAGGCGCCGGCTCACCGTGAACCCCGGCGTGCCGCGCTCGACCACGAGCAGCGACACCCCGCCGTGGCCCTCGCCGCCGGTGCGCACCGCGGTGGTCACGAAGTCGGCCCGCGACCCCGAGGTGATGAAGGTCTTGGCGCCATCCACCACGTAGTGGTCGCCGTCGCGCACCGCCCGGGTGCGCAGCGAGGCGACGTCCGAGCCGGCGTCGGGCTCGGTGACGGCGAGGGCGCCGATCAGCCGCCCCTCCAGGGTGGGCCGCACCCAGCGCTCGATCTGCCCGGCGTCGCCGGCGGCGAGGATGTGGGGGATCGCGATGCCGTGGGTGAGGAGCCCGGCGCACACCCCGCCCGAGCCGCCGCTCTGGATCACCTCCTCGGCGACCACCGAGGCGTGGGTGATGTCACCGCCCGAGCCGCCCACCTCCTCGGGCCAGCCGGCGCCGAGCAGCCCCAGCGCGCCGGCGCGCTCGCTCAGCGAGCGGGGCAGCCCGCCCTCGCGCTCCCATGTGTCCAGGGATGGCACGATCTCGCGCTCGGTGAAGTGGCGCACGGTCTCGCGCAGCAGGCGGTGCTCGGCACCGCTCCAGACGTCCGCGCTCACCTCACCCCTCCTCGACCACGGCGATCACGGCGCCGGCCTCGACCTGCTGGCCGGGCCGCACCAGCACCTCGGCGACCCGCCCGGCGGCACCGGCGAGCACCGCGTGCTCCATCTTCATCGCCTCCAGCACCGCCACCACGGCGCCCGCGGCCACGCTGTCGCCGGGGCCGACCTCGACCCGCAGCACCATCCCCGGCATGGGCGCGTGGAGCGAGCCGGGCGGCTCGGCGACCTCGGGGACCGGGAAGCGCGGCAGCTCGCGCAGCGCCACCGCACCGGCGGGGCCGTGGACGTGGTGGACGTCGCCGGCGACGTGGACCGTGTAGGTGCGCCGCACCCCGCCGACCTCGAGCACCACCGCGTCCTCACCGGCGTCGACGGCGGCGGCGTCGAGCTGGACGCCGTCCACCTCCAGCCGGAGCCCCTCGCGTCCCTCGCGGTAGCCCACCCGATGGCATCCGTGGCGGCCCTCGAAGTCGGCCCGCTCCAGCTGCGAGGGGTTGTTGCGCCAGCCCGGCGGCAGCGTGCCCAGCACCCGGCGGCGGGCGGCGCGCCGGGCCCGGCCGGCGAGCGCGGCGGCCGCCGCCGCCAGCCGCTCCGCCGCCTCGTCGACGAGCGGGGCCCCGAGCGCGGCGGCCGGGTGCCGGTCGAGGAAGTGGGTGTCGGTCGCCCCGGCGAGGAACTCGGGATGGCGGAGGACGCGTACCAGCAGGTCGCGGTTGGTGGTCACCCCGTGCAGCCGCGCCCCCGCCAGCGCCGCCGCCAGCAGCCGCGCCGCCTGGGCGCGGTCGGGCGCGTGGGCGACGACCTTGGCGAGCATCGGGTCGTAGTGGGTGGAGACCACCGAGCCGTCCTCGACGCCGCTGTCCACCCGCACCCCGGGCAGCGCCGGGACCCGGAAGCGGTGCAGGGTGCCGCTGCAGGGCGCGAAGTCGCGCTCTGCGTCCTCGGCGTAGAGGCGCACCTCGATGGCGTGGCCGGCGCGCCGCGGCGCCAGCGCCTCGGGCGGCAGCGGCTCGCCCTGGGCGACGAGCAGCTGGAGCCGGACCAGGTCGAGCCCGGTGATGCACTCGGTCACCGGGTGCTCGACCTGGAGGCGGGTGTTCACCTCCAGGAACCAGTGCTCGCCGCCCGGGGCGAGCAGGAACTCGACGGTGCCGGCGCCGACGTAGCCGATCGTCCGCCCCGCGGTGACCGCGACGGCGCCGATCCGCTCCCGCAGCGCCTCGTCGACGGCGACGCACGGCGACTCCTCGATGATCTTCTGGTGCCGCCGCTGGATCGAGCACTCGCGCTCGAAGAGGTGGACGGTGGTGCCGTGGGTGTCGGCGAGCAGCTGGATCTCGACGTGCCGGGGCGCCTCCACGTACCGCTCGAGGAGGAGGGTGCCGTCGCCGAAGGCGGCCGCCGCCTCGCGCCGCGCCGACGCCACCGCCGCCTCGAGCTCGGCGAGGTCGCGCACCAGCCGCATCCCCCGGCCCCCGCCCCCCGCGCTGGCCTTGACCAGCAGCGGCAGGCCCACCTCCCCGGCGAGCCGGGCCAGCCCCTCCGCGTCGGTGACGTCGCCCGCGGCCACCCCGGGCAGCACCGGCACGCCCGCCCCGGCCATCAGCCGGCGTGCCTCCAGCTTCGACCCCATGGCGGCGATCACGTCCGCGGGCGGTCCGACGAAGGTGATCCCGGCGGCGGTGCAGTCGCGGGCGAAGCCGGCGTTCTCGGAGAGGAAGCCGTAGCCGGGGTGCAGCGCGTCCGCCCCGGTGCGCAGCGCCGCCTCGACGATGGCGTCGCCCCGCAGGTAGGTCTCCGCCGCCGAGGCGCCGGGCAGCCGCACCGCCTCGTCCGCCTCGCGCACGAAGGGGGCGCCGGAATCGGGGTCGGAGAACACCGCCACGGTGGCGATGCCCATCTCCCGGCAGGTGCGCATCACCCGCCGCGCGATCTCGCCGCGGTTGGCGACGAGCAGCCGCTCGATGCCGCTCACATCCGGAAGACGCCGTAGGTGCCGGTGCCGCGGACCTCGGCGGAATGGCATGCGGAGAGCGCGATCCCGAGCGCCGTCCGGGTGTCGCGCGGGTCGATGATGCCGTCGTCCCAGAGCCGCGCGGTGGCGAAGAGCGCCAGCGACTCGCGCTCGATCTGCCCCTCGACCGCCTGGCGCATCATCGCGTCGGCGGCCTCGTCGTACACCTGGCCGCGCGCCTCGGCGGCGGCGCGGGCGACGATGCTCAGCACCCCGGCGAGCTGCTGCGGCCCCATCACCGCGATCCGGTGGTTGGGCCAGGTGAAGAGGAAGCGGGGCTCGTAGGCGCGGCCGCACATGCCGTAGTTGCCGGCCCCGAAGGAGCCGCCGATCATCACCGTGATCGCCGGCACGGTGCTGTTGGCGACGGCGTTGATCATCTTCGCGCCGTCCTTGATGATCCCGCCCTGCTCGTAGGCCCTCCCCACCATGTACCCGGAGGTGTTCTGCAGGAAGAGCAGCGGGGTGTCGATCCGGTTGGCGAGCTGGATGAACTGCGCCGCCTTCTCCGACTCCTCCGAGAAGAGCACGCCGTTGTTGGCGAGGATGGCGACCGGGAACCCGTGCACCGAGGCCCAGCCGGTGACCAGCGAGCCGCCGTAGAGCGGCTTGAACTCGTCGAACCGCGAGCCGTCGACGAGCCGGGCGATCACCTCGCGGGCGTCGAAGGGGATGCGGTGGTCGGTGGAGGGGATGCCGAGCAGCTCCTCGGGGTCGTACAGGGGCGGGTCGGCCGGCTCGGTGGGGCCGGGGCCGAGCTTCCGCCAGCGGAGGTGGGCGAGGATCTCCCGCCCCAGCCGCAGGCAGTCGTGCTCGTCGGTGGCGAGGTGGTCGCTCAGGCCGCTGGTGCGTGAGTGCATCTCGGCGCCGCCCAGCTCCTCGTCGCCCGCGTTCTCGCCGGTGGCCACCCTGACCAGCGGGGGGCCGCCGAGGAAGACCTTGGCCCTCCCCCGCACCATCACCGTGTAGTCGCAGGTGCCGGGCACGTAGGCGCCCCCTGCGGTCGAGTTCCCGAACACCAGCGCCACGGTGGGGATGCCGGCCGCGCTCAGCCGGGTGAGGTCGCGGAAGATGCGGCCGCCGGGGACGAAGATCTCCGACTGGCGGGGGAGGTCGGCGCCGCCGGACTCGACGATGTTCACCACCGGCAGCCGGTTCCGGGCGGCGATGTCGAGGGCACGCAGCGACTTCTGGAGCGTGTACGGGTTGGCGGCCCCGCCACGGACGGTGGGGTCGTGGGCGATGACCACGCACTCGACGTCGCTCACCACGCCGACCCCGGTCACCACCGCGGCGCCCACCTCGTACTCGGTGCCGTTGGCGGCCAGCGGTGAGAGCTCGAGGAAGGGGGCGTCCCGGTCGCAGAGCAGCTCGATGCGCTCGCGGGCGAGCAGCCGGCCGCGGGCATGGTGGCGCTCGACGTAGCGGGCGCCGCCGCCGAGACGGGCCTGGGCGAGCAGCTCCTCGATCTCGGCGAGGCGCCCGAGCATGGCCTCGCGGTTGGCGACGGCGTGGCGTGCGCCGGGATCGTGGTGGCTGCGCAGCACGGGTCCGGCGGGGGCGGTCGGGAGTGAGCCGCGGTTCACGCCCGACAGGCTAGCGGTCGGCGGCGTGCCCGCGTGGTCCGCGCGCCGCGGCGAGCAGCGAGGCGATCGCCATCCGCTCGAGCAGCGCCGCCAGGTCCTCCCGCGCCAGCACCGTGTCGTAGTGGGCCACGGCGTTGAGCATCCCCAGCACGCTGCGCACCGCCGCCCGGGCCGGCTCGTCGCTGAGCTCGGGACGCAGCCGCACCAGGGTCTCGACCCAGTGCTCGAGGTAGAGGCGCTGGCGGCGGCGCAGCCGGCGCCGGTCGGCGCTGGGCAGGCTGTCGTCCTCGCGCGCGTAGACCGCCATCAGCGCGCGCTCGTCGAGGACGAAGTCGACATGGAACCTCACCAGCCGCTCCAGCCGTCCCCGCGGCGACCGGCCGCGCGCCAGCTGGGCCTCGCCCCCCTCGAGCAGCCGCTCGGTGATGCGGTCGAAGACGGCGATGAGGATGGCCACCTTGCTGGGGAAGTGGCGGTAGACCGCCGGGCCGGTGATGCCCGCGGCCCGGCCGATGTCGTCGACCCCCACCCCGTGGTAGCCGCTCTCGCGGAACAGCTCGGTCGCGGCGACGAGGATGAGCTCGGGACGGACGCCCAGACCCTCGCGCCAGCGGGCCGCCGGCTCGGCCTCGGCCTCCCCGCCTCGCGCCCGCCGCGGCGCCGCCATCTGTGGGATCACGCCAATCTCTGTGGGGTCACGACGTTTCAAGGGTAGGTGATCCCTACGCGCCGAGTCCGATCGGTATGGTGTGGTCGCCCCGACCCAAGGAGTGCGACCCATGACCATCGACGAGGCCCGAGACTTCATCCGCAGCAATCACCGTGCCGTGCTCGCCACCGAGCGGGCCGACGGCGGGGTGGCGATGTCGCCGGTCGTGGTCGGCGTCGACGCCGGCGGCGACCTGGTGGTGAGCACCCGCGAGACCGCCATGAAGACCAGGCACGTGCGCCGCACCGGACGCGCCTCGGTCTGCGTCATCAACGACGGCTTCTTCGGTGCCTGGGCCGTGGTGGAGGGGACGGCGCGGGTGGTCTCCCTGCCCGAGGCGATGGAGCCGCTGGTCGACTACTACCGCGAGAGCTTCGGCGAGCACCCCGACTGGGACGACTACCGCGCCGCCATGGAGCGTGAGCGGCGGGTGATCCTCAGGATCACCCCCGAGCGGGCCGGCCCCACCCGCCAGGGCTGACTCAGGTCCGCCGGTGCATGGTGGGCACCCCCATGACCTGGTCGAGGGGGCGCACCACCAGCTCGTCGACGTTGACGTGGGGCGGGCGCTCCACCACCCAGAGCACGCACTCGGCGATGTCCTCGCCGGTCAGCGGGGTCATCCCCGCGTAGACCTGGGCGGCGCGCTCCTCGCTGCCGAGCCGCACGACGCTGAACTCGGTCTCCACCGCCCCGGGGTCGATCTCGGTGACCCGCACCGGGCGGCCGAGCAGCTCCTGCCGGAGGGTGCGGGTGACCGCGCGCACCCCGTGCTTGACCGCGGTGTAGCCGGCCCCCCCGGGGTAGGTCTCGGCGGCGGCGATCGAGCCGATGTTGACGACGTGGCCCGGGGCGGCCCGCTCCAGGAGCGGCAGCAGGGCGCGGATCATGCGCACCAGCCCGAGCACGTTGACCTCGTACATCCGGCGCCACTGCTCGTCCTCGGCCTCGGCGATCGGGGTCAGCCCGTAGGCCCCGCCCGCGTTGTTGACGAGCACGGCGCACTCGTCGAGGCCGGCGACGAAGGCGTCGACGCTGGCCTGGTCGGTGACGTCGAGCGGCATCCAGCGCGCCCCGGCACGCTCCGCCACCTCGCGCAGCCGGTCCTCCCGGCGGGCGCCGGCGACCACCTGCCAGCCGGCGCGGGCGAGGGCGGCCACGGTGGCGGCGCCGATGCCGCTGCTCGCCCCGGTGACCACGGCGGTGCCCCGCCTCGGCCGGCTCATGTCGACCGCACCCCGCCGGCCAGCCCCTCGCGGATGCGACGCTCGAGGGCGGCGTCGTCGAGGCGGTCCATGCCCAGCTCGACGGCGACCAGGTCGGCGGGCAGCGCCTGGCCCAGCGACCAGAGGCCGCGCATCTCCGCGCCGGTCTGGGCCGACGCCCACCAGCGCTCGCCGCGGGCCGCCCTCCAGTGCTCGCGCAGCTGGGCCTCCAGCATCCAGGCGCGCAGGTACTGGGAGGCGTAGAAGCCGGCGTCGACGTCGTCCAGCCAGGTCTCCACGGGATAGGCGAAGCCGAGGTGCTCGGTGAGCAGCCCGGCGTAGCGCCGCGGCATCGCGGTCAGCTCCCCCGGCGCGGCGGCGTGGAGCTCGAGCTCGTAGAGGAGCTTGGCCGCGTAGCGCCGGATCATGTAGAGGTAGTAGACGTGCATCCGGTGGAGGAGGGTGCGCAGCTCCTCCGCCGACGCCTCGGCGTGCTCGGTGAGCCAGGCGGCGTCGAGGAGCAGGTGCTCGAGGCTGAAGGCGAAGGCCTCGGTGACGCTGTTGTCGCCGAGCAGCCGCTCCTCGAAGGGGCGCGCCGCCTCGACGTGGGCGAAGTGCTCGGTGTGGCCGGCCTCGTGGAAGAGCGCCCGCCAGTCCTGGTAGCCCCCGGTGGGGCGGATCACCAGGTAGACCTCGCCCGGCGCCTGGACGGCGACGCAGAAGGCGCGCGGGTTCTTCCTCGGCCGGTCCTCGGTGTCGAGGTGGACGTTGGGCTGGTCGTCGAGGGCGACGCCGAGGCGGAGCAGGGTCTCGCGCAGCGCCGGCACCATCCGCTCGGCGCGGAAGCAGGCGTCGCGCTCGCGCATCCGGAAGAGCACCGCGGTGTCGTGCCGCTCGGCCTCGGCGAAGGGAACGCCGATGACCTCCTCGAACCAGGGGACGAGGTGCTCGAGGTAGAGGTCGCGGGTGCGCGCCAGGAAGCCGGCCGCGGTCGCGCCCAGGTCGTGGAGGTCGATGCCCTTCAGCGTCGAGTAGAAGGAGGTGTAGGACTCGAAGCCGAGCTCGCGGATGGCCTCGTGGTGGCGGCGGAGCAGCCGCTCGCGGAGCGGGTCCAGCCGGGCGGTCTCGGCGAGGCGGGCCCGCTCCAGGGCGCGGCGGCGCTCGCGGTCGGTCTCGTTCTGCACCGCGGTCTGGACCCCGTGGTAGGGCATGGTCTCGCCGCCGACGGTCACCGTCGCCTGGGCCTGGGCGGTGGCGAGCTCGTCGCCGAGCATGGCGAGGTCGCGCCCCATGCAGAGCTCGGCGACCGACTGGGCGAGGGCGGTGACGCGGCGCCGCTCGGCGGGATCGGTGGCGGCGTCGCGCGCCGCCAGCGCGGCGCGGACCGCGTCGGGGACGAAGACGTCGGCGTGGCGGAGCACGATGGGGAAGATCTCCAGCGCGCCCTTCTGGCCGCTGAAGTGCAGGTAGTGCTCCATGCCCGCCTCGCGGAGGAACGCCTCCAGGGTGCCGCGCAGGCCGTCGACGGAGGTGGTCATGGTCGCTCCCTGGGGCCCCGCGCCGGCCGCTGCGGCACCCGCCGTCCGCCGGCGGGGCCTGACTATTGTCCGGTCTGCGGGCCGCCGGCGCGGCGGTGACACTGCCAATGGGCAACGCCGTGGGCGCGCCACAGGGGTTGCCCACAGCGGGTGCGGGCGCCGTCACACCGCTGCCAGTGTTTGCCGGCGCGTGCATACTGCCGTGTTCACGCATATACTCGTCCACCCACGGCCAATCCCCCCCACGTCTTCGAGGGCCGTCCGATCCTGTACGCCGTCCTCTCTCCCTCTTCCCCCATCTCCTCCGGGACGATATCAGACTTCGCCGTACAGGCGTTCGCGTGCGGCACGCAGCCGTCGCACCGCCACGGCGGGGCCGATGAAGCGCATGGCGTCGAACACGGGCACGCCCTGGGGACTGCCCAGGATCGCGATGTAGAGGACACGGAAGCCGTCGCGCGGCCTGGTGCCCCGTTCCTCGAGGAGGGCGCCGAGCCGCCGCCGCATCGCCTCGGTGTCGTCGAGCCCGCCGCCCTCGACCTCGGCGATCGTGGCGTCGAGCAGCGCCGCGGCGGTGGCGGCGTCGACCTTGCGGGGCGGGAAGTCGACGCCGTCCGGCCAGGGCACCTCGTCGAGAAGGGGGGCCGCCAGCCGGGTGGCCTCGTCGAGCCGGCTCATCCTCTCCTGGAGGAGGGGCACGAGCGCCCGGCGCTGCTCCCCGGTCGCCCCCGCGATCCACGGCTCCAGCGCCGCGGCCAGCTCCGCCAGCGGCAGCCGCCGGATGTGCAGCCCGTCGAGGGCTTCCAGCCGCCGGGCGTCGAAGACGGCGGGGGCGGGGTTGACCCGGTCGAGCGAGAAGCGGTCGGCGAGCTCGGCGGCGCCGAACACCTCCTCGCCGGTGCCCGAGGACCAGCCCAGCAGCGCCATCGCGTTGACCAGGGCGGAGGGGAGGTAGCCGAGCTCGCGGTACTCGAGGATGTCGCGGGCGCCGCGGCGCTTGCTG
>JAXDLS010000179.1:0-3573 GCA_034666485.1 Chloroflexota bacterium | reverse complement strand
CGGTCGGTGGAGCGGCCGACGTTGATCGATCCGAGGTAGAGGCTGCTGAAGGCGACGGTGCCCTCGGCGGTGAGGGCCAGGTCCATGTCGCCCCCGCCGAGGGCGACGCAGCAGGCGTTGCCGGTCGGGATCAGGCTGTCCGGCGAGCTGAGATGGGTGACCGGGCCGGTGCCGTGCTCGATGCGCCAGAGGTCGATCCCCGAGGGCAGTCCGCGGATGGCCCCGACGTAGACGGTGCCGTCGGGCGCGATCTTCAGCGACGGCTCGAGGTCGGCGCCCTTGTACTGCGGGTTGGCCAGGCTGGTGTTGGTGAAGTCGCTGGGGGCGCCGGTGGGCGGTGGGGGAGTGACGCCGGCGGCGCTGGCGGCGCCCGCGGTGATCAGAACGGCCGTGAGCGCGAGCCCCACGCCCAGCCGCCGGTCCACGACTCGCATCACCATCGGACCGCCCTCCGTTCGGATGCTCGGCGTCCGCCGATCGTGCCCGTCGCGCGCTGCACCGCGCGACCCCGCTCCGCGCCGGGCCGGCTCGCAAACCCGGACCGGATCGAGCAGGGTGTCATTCTGGCACGGTGCGCCCCGGGCGGCTCCGCCGAACTGGCGGCAGCGCCCAGCGCCCGGGAACGGCGGTGTGGGGCGACGGCGACGGGTTCTCCCGCGGCGCACGTTGAACAGTCGTCGGCCGGGCACGCCGCCGACGCCAGAAGGGGGAACGGCGGAACCCCGGTTCCCATGCAAACTCCGACAGGGCCCCCTGGGCGACGGTGACGCAGATCGCGCCCGCCGCCCGGGGCGGCCCGCGAGCGGCGTGGACTCCGCCGCCGGATACCCGCATGTGCGGGTCGCCAAGCGCCGTCGCAGACGCCGAGAATGGCTGTCGAGTGTTGGGGGCGGAGGCGGAGGTCGAGCCGTGGAGGCGATCAACCCGGCGGTGCGGCGGATGCGGCGCGAGGCGTCGGAGGACCCCGAGGGCTTCTGGGCGCGCGCCGCGGGCGAGCTGCCCTGGTTCCGCGGCTGGGACACGGTTCTCGACTGGAGGCCGCCCACCTTCGAGTGGTTCACCGGCGGGCAGACCAACCTCTCCTACAACTGCCTCGACCGTCACGTCGCCCGGGGCTGGGGCGGCCACGCCGCGCTGATCTACGAGACCGAGCGCGGCGAGCAGCGCACCCTCACCTACGCCCAGCTGCTCGAGCAGGTGAAGCGCACCGCCGCGGCCCTGCGCGGCCTGGGGGTGCGCCGGGGCGACCGCGTCGCCGTGTACATGCCCACCACGCCGGAGGCGATCACGGTGATGCTCGCCTGCAGCCGCATCGGCGCCATCCACCTGGTGGTCTTCGCCGGGTTCGGCAGCGGCGCCCTCGCCGAGCGGGTGCGCCTCGCTGGCGCGAAGGTGGTGATCGCCGCCGACATCACCTATCGCAAGGGCAGGGACGTGCCCCTCAAGGGCATCGTCGACGACGCCGTCGCCCAGTCGGGTGGCGTGGTCGAGAAGGTCGTGGTCTTCCGCCGCGGCGCCGAGGAGGTGCCGATGGCCGAGGATCGCGACATCTCCTGGGACGACTTCCTCGCCCTCGCCGAGGGCCAGGACACCGGTCACGAGGTGATGGAGTCGAGCGATCCGGCCTTCATCCTCGCCACCTCGGGCACCACCGCCAGGCCCAAGCTCGCCGTCCACACCCACGGCGCCTACCAGGTGCTGGTCCACAGCATGGGCCGCTGGATGTTCGCGCTGAAGCCCACCGACGTCTGGTGGTCGACCTCCGACATCGGCTGGGTGGTGGGCCACAGCTACATCGTCTACGCGCCGCTGCTCGCCGGCTGCACCACCATCGCCTTCGAGGGCGCGCTCGACCATCCCGCTCCCGACACCTTCTACCGGATCGTCGCCGCCAATCACGTGAGCGGGGTGTTCACCTCGCCGACCGCGGTGCGCATGCTCATGAAGTACGGCACCGAGCCGGCGCGGGCCCACGACCTCGACTCGCTGGAGCGGGTGTTCTGCGCGGGCGAGGTGCTCAACCCGCCGGCGTGGGAGTGGCTGCAGCGGGAGGTGCTCCGCGACGAGGTGCCGGTCATCGACCACATGTGGCAGACCGAGACCAGCGGTCCCATCGTCGGCAACCCCTACGGGCTCGGCCTGCTGCCGATCAAGCCGGGCTCGCCGGGCGTGCCCCTGCCCGGCATCGAGGCCGCGGTGATGACCCCGGAGGGCGAGCTCTGCGGCCCCGGCGAGAAGGGCATCTTCGTGATCAGCCGGCCGTTCCCCGGCCTCACCGCCAGCCTCTGGGGAGAGCCCGAGCGCTACGGCCGCGACTACTGGGAGAGGATGCCGGGCCACCATGTCTACTTCAGCGGCGACGCCGCCGAGACCGACGAGGACGGCTACGTCTGGTTCAGCGGCCGCGCCGACGAGATCATCAAGATCGCCGGCCATCGCATCGGGACCATCGAGGTCGAGACCGCCTTCCTCCGCCACAAGGCGGTCGCCGAGGCGGGGGTGATCGGCCGGCCCGACCCGCTGCGCATGGAGGTGATCTCCGCCTTCGTGGTGCTGAAGCCGGGGCACACGGGGTCGCCCGAGCTGCGCGACGAGCTGATCGAGACCTGCCGCCGCGAGCTTGGCCCGGTCGCGGTGATCGGCGAGCTGAACTTCGTCGGCATGCTCCCCAAGACGCGCAGCGGCAAGATCATGCGGAGGGTGCTCAAGGCGGTCACCCTCGACCGCGACCCGGGCGACGTCTCCACCATCGAGGACGAGGGTTCGGTGGACGAGGCCCGGCACGCCTGGGAGGAGATGCGGGCGCAGCTGGCCGCATCCGCGGCGGAGACGCCGCGGTGAATCGCGGTGTCAGCTGGCGAAGATCAGGGTGGAGGGTGACGGGGTGGGCTCGAAGCGCACGTCGGTGAAGCCCGCCTCGGTGAGCCAGCGCTCGTAGTCGGGCTGCCGCCAGCTCGCGCCCCGCTGGGTGGTCAGCAGCATGACCGTGCTGAAGAGCCCGGCGAACGGGTGTCCCCGGCCGCCGGCGTCGAGGACGAAGTCACTGATCACCAGCACCCCGCCGGGCCGCAGCGCGCGGCGCACGCGGCGGAACACGGCCACGTTCTCCTCCGGGCTCTCCTGGTGCGCGATGTTCGAGTAGACGACGACGTCGTGCACCGCCTCGCCGAGGTCGGTGGTGTGGAGGTCGCCGTCCACGGTGGCGAAGCGGTCGCCGACGCCGCGGCCGTCCACGAACTCCCGCGCGATCGCGTTGACCGCTGGCCAGTCGAGCTGGGTCGCGGCGGCCTGCGGATTGGCGCCGAGGAGCACGGCGGAGTACACCCCGGAGCCGCCGCCGATGTCGAGGATCGAGACCTCGCCCCGATCCCTGACCACCCGCTCGGCCACCTGCTGGGCCAGCGGAATCGCCAGCGGGACGATCGCCATCACCAGCTCACGCCACATCGGGTGGTCCTCGGTGGCGAGGTCCTCGGCGGCCACCGGCGACCCGCTCCGCACCGCCTCGGGCAGCTGCGGGAAGTCGAACTGCGGATGGAGGAGCATCTGCGCGAACCCACCCAGGTAGGCGGG
>JAXDLS010000178.1:0-5563 GCA_034666485.1 Chloroflexota bacterium | reverse complement strand
AAGAGCGCCAGCACCACCGCGGTGCACGCGGACAGGGTCATCAGCCACCCCGAGCGCGGCCGCGTCGCGACCGCCGCGGCGGCCGCCTCACGGCTGCCGGGGAGCAGCTCCATGGCCGCGGCGGGCGACCAGGGCCGTCCGCCGGGCTCGACCACCGCGGCGGGCGGGACCCAGAAGGTGGTGTCGTCCAGGATGGCCTCGCCGGCCGGCGTCTCGGGCGCGGGGGCGGCCTCGATCTCGGGCGCGGCCACCGCCGCGGCCGGGGCCGCCGGCGCGGGGCCGGGGGCGCTGCGCCCGGCCGCGGGGGGACGGCTCGTGCGGGCGCGCGCGGGCGCAGGGGCCTCCTCGAGACCCAGGGTCTCGACCAGGTCGCCGAGCTCGCTGACGAGGTCGGTGAACTCCTGGGGGCGTCCGGACGGCTTGGGTTGTCTCTCGTCCATACGGGACTACAACGGTACCGCACCACGACTTCTGTCCCGCCTGCCGTGCTCTGCCTACGATGGGCGCATGTCGATCCCCGCCCTGGCGCCGATCGTCGGCGTGCTGGTGCTCGCCGAGCTGGCCGTGGGAACGCTCGCGGCCACCTACGCGGGCGACCTGCTCGGCGAGGTCGGGCGCGGCTTCCTCGGCACCACCGCCGCCATCTGCCTGGCGATCATGGGCGTCTGCCTGGGGATGGCGGCGCTGCTCCCCGACCCGGCGCAGCTGCTCCATCACCCCGTCGACGCCGGCGGCTATGCCGGCTTCGTCCACTGGATGGTCGGCTTCGCCGCGGCGCTCGGCGTCTACACGCTGCTCTGCGCGGTGGGCACCGACCCGGCGCGGCGGGTGGCCGGCGCGGTGGCGGTGGCCTGCGGCGCGGTGGCGATCGCCCGGGCGGCGGCCACCTTCGCCTTCTCCGGGGTGGGCGGGCTCGCCGGGGCCGTCGCGTTCGTCCCCGCCGCCCTGCTCGCCGGCAGCACCCTGGCGGGGATGCTGCTCGGCCACTGGTACCTGATCTCTCCCGACCTCTCCTTCCGGCCCCTGCGCCGGGCCGTCTACCTGATCTTCGCGGCGGTCGGCGTGCAGGCGGTGGCGGTCGCCGTCGCCCTTCTCACCGCCGACGCCTCGGTGCGCGCCAGCCTGGTCGGCGAACGCTACGGTGCCTCGTTCTGGCTGCTGGTGGTCGCCGCCGGGCTGGTGGTGACCGCCGCGGTCAACGGCCTCACCCTCTACTACGCCCGCATCCGCGCCAACCAGCCGGCCACGGCGATGCTGTACATCCTCGTGGTCACGGTGATGATGGGCGTGGTCCCCGGGCATCTGCTGTACTTCCTGACCCGGGTGCCGGTCTAACCCGCCGCCTCCACCAGGTCCGCATCGGCGGCCTCGTCGTCGACGCGCTCGGTGCGGGTCCGAAACTCCAGCGCCTCGGCGGCGAGCGCGGCCTGCAGGCGCTGCTCGAGCTCGCTGTAGACGAACATGTCCCGCATCCGGACGACCGCGGTTCGCTCGCCGGCCTGCGCCGCCGAGTCGTCCTCCTGGGCGGCGACGAAGCAGGTGGCGCTGCAGAACTGTCCGGCCTGCCACAGGTCGCGGCGGGTGCCGAGCACGAAGTGGAGGCGGCCGCACTGCAGGCAGATGCGGCCGATCCGCAGGGCCTGCGCGGGGCGGCCCACCAGCTGGGCCGCCAGCCCCTGGCGGTTGGCCGCGGCGAGCCGGCCGGGCCTGCCCCAGAGCAGGTAGCCGAGGCCGCCGAAGAGCATGCCCGCGGGCAGCAGCAGCAGCGGGTTGAGCCACCTCGAGGGCACCGGGGCCACCGTGGTGGGGCGCACCGGGCCCGCCACCACGCCCGTGGTGGGCTCGTATCGCGGCTGGGGCACGGGCGAGAAGCTGTACCTGGGGAGCGACGGGGCGGCGGGGCCCGCGGCCACGGGTGGGACGACCGTGAAGGTGGGCACGTCGGCCGGGTCGCTGGTGCCGTTGGTGGCGGTGACGAAGATGCCGTAGGTGTCGGCCGGGACCGACGCCGGCATGGTGAGGATGATGGTGCTGTCGTTGGCGACGGTGAAGCTGAGACCCGACACCGCCGGCACCAGCGTGACGCTGATCGCATGGGAGAGGTTGGAGCCGCTCACCGTCACCCGGAGGGGCTGTCCGGTGAGCACGGTGACCCGGGGCAGGATGGTCGTCAGCGTCGGAGGGCCGTCGGCGAGCGCGACCACGGCGCCGCCGCCGGCGTATGCGGCGAACGCGGCCGCCAGCCCGAGCAGGCACATGAGCCCCTGCCGGATCACCGACCGGTCACTCGATCACCATGGTGGTGGTCTCGGTCACGGTCACCGTCCCGATGAGCCGGCCGATGAGCGGAGTGGTCGGGTGGTAGAGGTAGCTCGTGCTGAAGAGCACCCAGGCGCCGGACGCGGGCGTGTACGAGGCGGCGTTCACGATCGTCGGCGTGCCCGTGCTCCCCACCGGGCAGGTGACGCTGATGTCGGCGGCGGTGTGGTTCGCGGAGGCGTCGCTGGCCGGGTCGTTGCCGGCCTTGTAGAAGTACACCCCCATGCTGAGCTGGGTGATGTCGAGGCTGGCCGCCCTGAGCTGGCGCCATGCCGCTCCCTCGCCGCTGCTGCTGGACGGCGCGGTGGCCCCCGAGGAGGACTGGCAGGAGTTGTAGCTGGAAAGACCTGAGCTCACCACGGTGGCGATGAGATACCGCGCGCCCTCGCGGGAGGAGTTGGTGACGGTCACGTTCGCCGACATGGCCCGGCCGAAGTCGAACACCCCGAAGACCAGGGAGATGAGCACGGGAGCGACCAGGGCGAACTCCACCAGGCCCTGGCCACGGGCACGACGATGCACCGGCCGACGGCTGCACGACGACGACACCTTGCCTCTCCCGAATCTCTCATCCGCTCGGAGCATCAATCGCCGCTGGGGCACGGCGATGGGACTGATCCTCGTCAATCGAACCAGCCAAATCGATCAAGCCCGAGTGACAGACCCGTTGCGACCGGTCACAGCCTGCTGGCGGGGCTCACTGTGCCGCTGCCTCCTCGGCGACCGAGACCGGCGCGGGCTCGGTGAGGGCGAAGCCGAGGCCGAGCAGCACCGCCACCCCGCCGGCCACGGCGTTCCCCGGGGGCCACTCGCCCAGGAAGGGGATGGCCAGGAGCGCGGTGATCGGCGGCTCGCCGAGAAAGGCGAGGGAGACGACGACCGCCCGGAGGTGGCGCAGCGTCCAGTTGAACACGGTGTGCCCGAGCACGGTGCAGACCATCGCCAGCCCGAGGCAGGCGAGCACCGTGCGCGCCTGCGGGACCACGGCGCTCCCGCTCAGCGGCGCCAGCAGCAGCGACACCACCGCCACCACCAGGTACACGGGCACCGAGTAGCCGGCGGCGCCGTAGCGCGAGCGCACCCGCCGGCCCACCAGCAGGTAGCCGGCGAAGGTCACCGCCCCGGCGATGGCGAGCAGGTCGCCCCCCAGGGCCTCGCGGCTGACCCGCAGGTCGCCGGCGGCGGTGATCGCCGTCCCCACCAGCGCGAGGGCGAGCCCGGCGACCAGCCGCGGCGAGACCGCCTCCCCGAGCAGCCGGCGGCCCAGCACCGCCACCAGCACCGGGTGGAGCGAGACCAGGAGCACGCTGGAGGCCACCGAGGTGTGGCGCAGCGAGGCCGTCCAGCAGAGGAAGTGGGCGGCGAGGAGGACGCCGCTCAGGGTGACCACCATCCAGTCGCCGGCGGAGCGGGGGAGGGCGCCGGCCCTGGCGTCGTGCAGCGCCCAGGGCGCGAGCAGGACCGCGGTGATCGCCATCCGCACCCAGACGATGGTGGCCGGGCCGTCGGGGGCGAGCCGGTTGAAGATCGCCGAGAAGGAGACCGCGACCGTCGCCATGACCAGCGCGGCGGGGGCCAGACGGCCCGCCAGCGTGCCGCGGTCAGGAGTGGTCGAGAGCATGCACGCCGGGGAGGTTCCGGTAGCGCTCGTCGAGGTCGAGCCCATACCCGACCACGAACTCGTCGGCGAGCACGAACCCCCGAAAGTCGATGCGCACCGCCCGCCGCCGGCGGCCGGGCTTGTCGAGCAGCGCCACCAGGCGGAGCGATGCCGGCCGGTGCCGCTCGACGTGCTCGTGGAGGAAGGCGGTGGTGAGCCCGGTGTCGATGATGTCCTCCACCATGAGCACGTGGCGGCCGCCGAGCGGGGTGGTGACGTCCTTGAGCAGCTGCACGGTGCCGGAGGTCTGCGTCCCCGCGCCGTAGGACCGCACCGCGATGGCGTCGATCTCCAGGGGGATGGACAGCGCCCGGGCGAGGTCGGCGGTGAAGAAGAGCGAGCCCTTGAGCACGCAGAGCACCACCAGGGGGGTGTCCGACCCGGCGTAGGCGGCGTCGATCTCGGTCGCGAGCTCGGCGATGCGGGCGGCGATCTGCTCCGGCGACACCAGCAGCCGCCCCGGCACCCCCCCACCCACCTCCAGGGGATCCACCGCGCCACTGTCGCTCAGCCACCGCGCCGGCCGCAAATCGGACCCCGGCCGTGCCACCCCGACCGTGCGGCAGCCGTAGGATGGGTCCCCGGATGCAACCAGCAGCGCGCCGCCGCCTCCTCGTCCTGGGCCTTCTCGCGGTCTCCGCCCTCCTCGCCCTCGCGCCGATGCGCGTGCTGGGCTATGACAAGGTCGATCGCCAGCAGCCGCAGGTCGCGGGGACGGCGCTCGCCTACTACATCCGCGAGGCCAACTCCCAGGACGCGCCCCAGTCGGGCCGCACCGTGACCATGCGGGTGCAGTCGGCCCCCGGCACCGGCGCCTCGGTGGCGGCGGCGGATGCCACCCGGCACCCGGTCGGACCCCAGGGGACCCAGGCCTCCACCAGGTCCGGGGGCGACGGGCTCGCCTACTTCGCCCTCGAGCTCAGCCCCACCCCGGGCGAGAACCAGTTCGTCTGGGACGACGGCGTCTTCACCGGCCTGGTCGTGGTGGCCGGCACCCCCCCGCCCGCGGGCGGGACGCACGCGCCCCCGGCGGCGGCGCAGCCGGCTCCGGCCAAGGGCCCGTCCGGGGTGCTCGGCGTCCTGCTCGCCGCCCTCATCGCCACCGTGGTGGCGGCGGCGGTGACCGTCTTCGTCGGTGGCCTGGTCTTCCTCAGCGGGGTGCGCCCCTTCCGCCTCAGCTGATGCCGGCCGGCGACGCCGCGCGCCTGCTGACCCTCGCCGCGGTCTGGGGCGCCAGCTTCCTCTTCATCCGGGTGGCGGTCCTCGAGGTGCCGCCGGTGGGCGTGGTCGAGGCCCGGCTCGCGCTCGGCGCCCTGGCCATCGCCCTCTACGCGCTGCTGACCGGCCAGCCCCGGGCGCTCGCCGGGATGCGCCGGCCCTCGGCCGCGGCGGTCGGCATGGTCAGCGCCGGCCTGCCCTACCTCTGCTTCGCCTGGGGTGAGACGCGGGTGGCGAGCGGCATCGCCGCCATCTGCAACGCCGCGGCGCCGCTCTTCTCCGCCCTGATCGGCCAGCTGCTTCCCCACCGCCCCGACACGGAGCGGCTGACCCGGCTCCGCGCCGCCGGGCTGGCGGTGGGCCTGG
>JAXDLS010000177.1:0-3258 GCA_034666485.1 Chloroflexota bacterium | reverse complement strand
GCAAGGCGCCGCCCACCTTCGACGTGCTGGTGGAGATCCGCGAGCGCGACAGGGTGGTCGTCCACATGCCCCTCGACGAGACCGTCGACGAGGCGCTGCGCGGCCGGGTCAAGCCGGCCGAGCTGCGGCTGCGCGGCGAGGCCGGCCAGATCGTCAGCCGGATCGACACCTCGTCACCGGTCCCCGGGGTCTTTCCCGAGGCGGCGCCCTTCGGCGGCGGCCGGGGCCGCCGTGACCGCGACCGCGACCGCGAGCCGGACCCCTTCCTGCGGCCGCGGCGATCGCTGCGCACCCTCGAGGCCGACCCCTTCGCCCTCGCCCACGAGGGGCGCGAGCGCGAGCTGCGCGAGGTGCGCGGGCCCCGTCCCAACCAGCCGCTCTCGGTCTTCCCGTACGGGGTGTCCAGAACCTACCTGGAGCAGGCGGTGCGCGAGCTGCGCCTGCCGGTGCGCATCCAGCACCACGTCGACGACGCCGACACGGTGCTCACCCTGAAGAACTACTACCGGCGCAAGGACTCGCCGGTGCGCGCCGCGGAGTCGACCGGCATCCCCATCCAGGTGCTGCGGAGCAACACCGTGGCCCAGATCAAGGGCGCGCTCGCCCGGGTCTACGGGGTGGACGTCGGCGATCCCACCGAGGTCGCCCTCCAGGAGGCCACCGAGGCCATCAACCGGGTCCTCCAGACCCACCAGACGGTGGAGCTCGCGCCCCAGAACGCCTACGTGCGCCGCCTCCAGCACAAGCTCGTCGAGCAGCACGAGCTCACCGCCCGGAGCACCGGCAGCGACCCCAACCGCCGCCTGTGCATCCTCGGCCCCGGCGACGAGGCCTAGCCGGAAGTCAGCGTGAGTCAGGCTACGCCGCCGGCATGAGCCCCGCAGGGGACGCAGCTCCCCCCGCATCCGAGAGTCAGGGCAGAATTCTCCCCCCGCGTACCCCGCGGAACGCGGGCGGCGTCCCCCCGCGCATGCCAGTGGCCCGGGAGCATTTCGAAGGAGCCCCTCGTCGGGAACAGGCGCCCCCGGGGCGTAACCCCCAAGGTGAGCGCATACCTGGGGGGAACCCGGGCGGCGACCCCCCGCGCCTGCCGGGGGCCCGAGGCCATTGTGACGAAGCCCCACCTCCGGAACAGGCAGCCCTGGAGGGTATCCCCCCACGCGACCGTATACCCGGGGGGAACGCGGGGGGTGTCCCCCCGCGGGTGCGTGGTGAGTGGGCGGGGTTCTTCATCTCCCTCGAGGGGGTGGACGGCGCCGGCAAGAGCACCCAGGTCGCGGCGCTCGCGGCAGCGCTGCGCAGCGACGGGCACGAGGTGCTCACCGTCCGCGAGCCCGGGGAGACGGTGCTCGGCGAACTGATCCGCAGCCTGCTGCTGCGCCCGGCCCCGGCGCCCCTCGATCCCTGGGCCGAGGCGCTCCTCTTCGTCTCCGCGCGCGCCCAGCTGCTCGCCGAGACGGTGCTGCCCGCGCTGATCCGGGGCAGCGTGGTGATCGCCGACCGCTACGTCGACTCCACGCTCGCCTACCAGGGCGGCGGCCGGGGACTCGACCCCCGGTCGCTGCGGGCGCTCCACCGCGCCGCCTGTGGCGACGTCTGGCCCGACCTGACCCTCCTCCTCGACCTCTCCCCGCTCGCCGCCGAGAGCCGGCGCCGCGCCGCCCAGCTGCCCCTCGACCGCATGGAGCTCTCGCCCGAGGCGTTCCACGCCGCCGTCCACCGCACCTTCCGCGAGCTCGCCGAGGCCGAGCCCGAGCGCATCGTGGTGGTCGACGCCGAGCGCCCGGCGGTGGTGGTCTCGCAGCGCATCTGGGCGGTCACCGCCGACCGGCTCGCTGAGGTCGGAGGCCTGGCGCCGACCGGCCGCTCCTCCGCCTGAGCGCCCTGTGAAACTGGTCGTCGCCGTCGTTCACGCCGACGATGCCGCTCCCTGCAGCGCCGCGCTCAGCGACGCGGGGTTCGTCTGCACCCGCTTCACCACCTCGGGCGGCTTCCTCCAGAAGGGCAACGCCACCCTGATCACCGCCGTCGAGGACGGCCGGGTGGACGAGGTCGTCCAGCTCCTCCGCCGCCACGCCCGGCAGCGCAGCGAGTACGTGAACCCGGTCTCGCCGCTGGCCGAGCCCGCCGAGTTCTTCGTGCCCTTCCCGGTCGAGGTGGAGGTGGGCGGCGCCACCGTCTTCGTGGTCGACGTCGAGCGCTTCGAGAAGCTCTGACCGGCGGGTGACGGAGCGCGCACGGGCCGGCCGTGCCGGTCGGGCGGCGGCTAGGGTGGGGTGGTGACGCGCACCCCATCACCGACGGCCGCTCGCATCCTGCGCATGCTGGTGGCCGCCTGCGGGGTGGCGATGATCGCGGCCGCCGGCGGGCTGCTGCTGCAGTGGCGGCAGGTCGACGGCGCCGCCCAGCGCTACCTCGACGCTCCCTGCACCCAGCACCCCGTGCCCGGTGCCTGCGCCAACGTCACCGGCGCCACCGTGCTCTCCATCACCACCGACCACGACCCGGTGGGGGGGGTCAGGCCCTGGGTGCGCCTCGCCCCCGCCGGCTCGAGCCCGGCGATCACCCTCCGGGGGGTGTGGCCCAACGACGCCTTCCTCGCCCTGCGCCCCGGGATGCACGTCGCGGTGATCGCCACCGGCGGCCGCTCCGCCAGCGTCCGCCTCGACCCCACCTCCGCTCATCCCGCCGGCCTGCGGCTGTGGACGGTCGACAACCCCCTGCCCGATCGCAACCTGCTCCGCGACCGGGGCCTCGCCGCCGGCGGGGTCGGCCTCCTCGCCGTGGCGCTCGCCGCTCCCTCGGTGCTCACCCGCCTGCCCCGCCGCCGGCTCGCCGAGGCGCTCGCCGACCGCCGTCTCCGGCTCGCCATGCTCGGCTTCACCGCCGTCCAGATGCTCGACGTCGCCACCAGCATCGCCGGGCGGCACCGTCTCCTCTACGAGGGCGCCGCCCTGACGCGGGCGGTGGTGGCGCGCTGGGGCGACGCCGGCTTCCTGGTGGTGAAGCTGCCCGCGCTCCTCGCCGTGGCGGTGCTGGCGGCGCGACTGCCCCGCCGCTGGGCGGTGGTCCCGGTGCTGGCGGCGGCGGCCCCCGTCGCCCTGGTGGTGGGCGGCAACCTGCGACTGCTCGCCGGGTGAACCGGTTAGGAGAGCAGTTGGGCCTCGCTCAGGTCGTCCAGGTCGTCGTCGCCGAGCATGCCCTCGGCCACGAGCAGGTCGGTGATCGCCCAGGCAAGGTCGGCGTCGCCCGGGAGCA
>JAXDLS010000176.1:0-7828 GCA_034666485.1 Chloroflexota bacterium | reverse complement strand
CGACCCGCGGGGTTGTGGGGCCGTCGAGGATCTCGCGCACCACGATCTCGCCGTCCTCGTAGAGGCAGAGGTAGGCGGCCGCCCTGACCTCGTCGCGGAGCGCCGCCAGCGCGGGGCGGATGCGGCTGAGCGCGGCCTGCTGGCGACTGAGGGCGAGCAGGCTGGCGACCCGGTCGCTGAGGACGTAGGAGCCGTCGGGGAGGCGCACCACGTAGCCCTCGAAGACCAGGGTGCGCAGCAGATGGTAGGCGGTGCCGAGCTGGATCCCCGCCTCGCGCGCCAGCAGCTTCGCCGGGGCGCCGTTGGGGTGGTTGCAGACCGCCTCCATCAGATGGAGGGCGCGCTGCACCGACCCGATCAGCGTGGGTGCTCGCGACTCGCCCCCGGTCTGGTCAGCCGGCTGGGCCATCACCCCCACGGATCGCACCGACGGTGTGCGCGAACCATCGCGGGAACCACTATCGCCTCAAACCATCCTCGCCCACGATCGCCACACGGTGATCTCCCGACAACCGTGGCGCCTTCGGCGGATGCTAGGACCCGCTTCCACCGCCGTCTACCTGCCGATGCAGGTTTCGCGTCCTCGAACGCGGTGGCGCCCCGGGGCGGGCGCGAAGGGCCAGTATTGAGCGGTGATCGAAACCCGCGCCTGCGACCGCCGCTATCCGGGCATCGCCTCGCCGCCGGACGCCCCGATGCGCTGGGTCATCTGCGTGGACCCGACCCCCGAGGAGGTCGAGGAGCTGGCCCGCACCTTCCACATCCACCCGCTGGCGGTCGAGGACATCCAGACCCGCAACCAGCGGCCCAAGCTCGACCGGTACGGCGACCAGCTCTTCGTGGTCCTCTTCACCGCGGTGCGGCAGGGCGACGCCGCCCACGTCCACCTCAGCGAGGTCCACGTGCTGGTCGGCCCCGACTACGTGGTCACGGTCACCGACGAGGAGATCCCGGTGATCAGCGGCCTGGCCACGCTCTGCGGCCGGCGTGACGACATCCTCGCCTCGGGGCCGGGCCGCCTCTTCTACCGGCTCTGCGACGCCGTCATCGACTCCTACTTCCCGGTGCTCGACGAGCTCAACGGCGTCATCGACGACCTGGAGACGGCGATCATCGAGCGCGCCGACCAGAAGACCATGCGGAACATCTTCGAGATCAAGCGCGAGCTCAACGTGATGCGCCGGGTGCTGGGCCCGCAGCGCGACCTGATCCAGGGCCTGGCGGGTCCGCACGGCCCGCTGCTCGGGGAGGAGGCGCAGCTCTACCTCCGCGACGTCTACGACCACGCGGTGCGCATCGTCGAGCAGGTCGACGCCTACCGCGACATCGTCACCAGCGCCCTCGACGTCTACCTCTCGTCGGTGTCCAACCGGCTCGGCGAGCAGACCAAGCGGCTGTCGATCGTGGCCACGATCTTCCTCCCCCTCACCTTCCTCACCGGATTCTTCGGCCAGAACTTCGGCTACCTGGTCCAGGTCATCCAGACCCCGCGCGCCTTCGCCATCGGGGTGAGCGCCGAGGTCGTGTCGGTGCTGCTGATCCTCTACGTCGCCCGCCGCACCACGATGCGGGCGCGACCCCTGCCGGCCGACACCTCCGGGCGCCGGCCGGTGCTCATCGTGGGCCATCCCCGACGGCGGCGCCCCGCCTCGGGATCGGCCGCCGCCGCCCCTCACCGCGGCGAGAAGAAGAAACAGACGATCTGATCGGCGCGTTTCTAAGGGGTTGGCTCGGCGCGTGTGCTCGGATTGCGCACGTGTTACGCAGTCGTCACGCAGGATTACGCAGCGTGAGGCGTCTTGTGGACAGGTCCCAGCTCATTCGGGACCGGTGTGGCGGCGGATCCCTCACGAACCTGTTCCGACTGGCTCCCGTGCTCTCGGTGGCGGGCGCCCTCGCCCTCGGCGTCGGCGCTGCATCCGCATCCGGCATCGGGCCCATGGGCGCGGTGCCCGCGGCGCCGGTGTCCGGCACGGTGCTCGGCGGCACCGCCTCCCCGGTCATCCCGCCCCCCGGCGACGTGGTCGGCGGGACGGCCGGCGCGGTCACCGGGGCCGCCGCCGCCGTGACCGCACCGGTGGCGCCGCGGACCAACCGGCCCCTCAACCGGCAGACCGGGTCGACCACCACCCCGCCGCCTCCGGGCAACGCGACCGCCAACGGCGCCCACGTGAACCCGCTCGACACCTGCGCCAGCTGCACCGGGGCCGGCGCCGACGGCGGCTCCTCGCAGTCGGGCGCCACCGCTCTGCGGGTGGTCGGCCAGACCCTCTCCGGCGGCTCCTCGTCGAGCACCGGCACCCAGAGTGGCCAGCTGATCGCGCTTCCCGCCAATCCGCTGATGACCCTGGCGGTCGCCGACTGGATGACCGCGGCCGATGCGGCCGGCGGCTCCTCGAGCTCGCGCTCCCACTCCGCCCTGGTCGACCTCGGCCTGGGCAACGGCCAGGTGGCCACCGTCGCCGTCCTCGAGGCGGCGAGCGCCGCCGCGTTCGACGGCGCCGCCTCCCACGGCGCCGGCGCGACCAACGGCGTGCACCTCACCGCGGGCAACGGCGGGCTGGTGCTGGTGCTGCTCCACTCCGAGGCGAACAGCGACGGCGGGCGCTCGGCCTACCTCGCCTCGCTCAACGGCACCACCCTCGGCGGCACCAACCAGGACGGCGACATCCCCATCACCATCCCCGGTGTGATCACCATCCACCTGCTCACCGTCGGCGCCAGCGGCGGCGTTGCCGGCGCCGCCATCGGCAGCGTCAACGACGTGCTCTCCATCCCCGGCCAGGTGGCCTCGGTGCTCGCCTCGACCGCCAGCGGTGCCGGCGCCCCGGCGGTGTCGCCGCTTCCCAACACCGGCGTCGCCGCCGCGAACGCGCCGAGCGCCCACGCCGGACCCGGCGTTCCCCTCACCGGCATCTCGGTCGGAGCCGCCGGGCTGCTCCTGCTCACCTCCGGCTTCGGTCTGCTCGGGCTCTCCGCCCGCCGGCGCCGGGCCGCGACCGTCTGATCCAGCCCGCCAGGAATGGGGCCTGACGCCCCGCAGAGGGAAGGGGGCGAAGCCCGACGGGCGGGACCGCACCAGCGGTCCCGCCCGCCTCTCCGCGTCCGGCCCCGCTCGCGACCGCAAGGGAGCTCCGCTCGTTCTCGTTCTCTCGCGTGTGCGGATCGCCTGTCCCCCCGGGCAGCGGGACGCCGGAGAGCAGAGATGGACCCCTCGATCCCCGACTCGTTCCACGCGGCCGCCTCGCGGCTCATCGTCGAGCTGGAGGGCCGGCGCTCCGCCGAGGTGGTGGTGCGATGCCTGCTCCGCGCGTACGACCGGGTGTCGCGCACCGGTGACCTCGCCGGCGACGAGGCCGTGCTCCATGCCGAGGAGATGGCCCGGGGACTCCTGACCCTGGGCCGCCTGGAGCAGCGCCTCGCCAGCTGAGGCCGGCCGCCAGGGCGCCCCGCCACGACCTCCCCCTACTCGAGGGTTGCAGGCGCGGGCGCCGAGTCGTTCAATATCGGGTGATTCAGCGCGAATCCACCAGACGGTTCGAGATTCACGTGGCGGTGGCGCTCAGGCCGCGCGAAGCGGCAGCAGCGCAGGAAATGGCGGGCGTCGGGGCGCCACCCCCGTGGTGGCGCCCCGACATCTGTCCGGGTGGCGCTCTGTAGAGTGGCCCGCATGCGTCGACGCCTCCTCGCCATGCCGGCCGCCGCGCTGCTCTGTGCCTGCGGATCGTCCCCGGCGGCCTCCCCCACCCCGGCCCCGCCCGGGCCCACCGCCACCGCCGCCCCCACCGCGCCCCCCGGGCCCGAGGTCCAGCGCGTCGACGTGGTCGCCAGCGGCGTCGGCGTCTACCAGATCACCACCATCCCCGTCGCGGTGGTGCGGAACGTGGCCACCCGCCACGCCGCCACCTCGGTGCAGGTGCGCTTCGCAGTGCTCGACTCGGCCGGCCACCCGGTGGGCGGTGCCGACGCCACCATCCCCTTCATCGCCCCGGGGCAGTCGATGGCGATCGCGGCCCGCGTCGAGCAGTCGGGGAGCGGGCTGCGCGCCACTGCCACCGTGCTCGGCGCCCAGTGGACACCCGCCCGCCCGGTCGCGCCGCTGACCGTGGACGGCACCAGCTACGCCTGCGGGACCTGCCGGCCGGGGCCGGGCTACGGCACCGCGGCGGGAACACTGCGCGCCGCCCCGGGGGTCGCGGTCTCGAGCATCACCCTCACCGCGGTCTGCTACGTGGGCGACGCGATCACCGGCGGCGCCACCTCGGTCGAGACCGTGACGGCGCTGCCCAGGCCGGTGCAGGAGCCGGCGATCGTCAGCGCGGTTCCCACCCGCTGCGACCTGTACGCCGCGCCCGGGTCGTGAGCCGCGGTCACTGACAGAGGAGACCACGTGCTCCGCAGCCGGCGTCCCCTGATCCTGCTCGGCATCGCCGGGCTCATGGCCGGGTCGGGGACCCTCCACCTGGTCGCCCCCGGCTTCTACCGGCGCATCGTGCCCCGGGTGCTCGGCCACGCCGACGCGGTGGTGGCGGTGAGCGGGGTGTGCGAGCTCGCCTGCGCCGCGCTGCTGCTGCTGCCGGCCACGCGCCGGATCGGAGCCTACGCGACGGCGGCCCTGCTGGTGGCGGTGTTTCCGGCCAACCTGCAGATGGCGCTGGACGCCGGCCTCGGGAAAGGCTCGTCTCCGGCGAACAGCGCGGTGGTGGCCTGGCTGAGGTTGCCACTGCAGGTGCCGCTCGTGGTCTGGGCGCTGCGACTGCGCGAGGACGCCGGTTGAGAGTTTGCGCCGCTCGCTCTGCCGCCGGGCACCTCCACCGGCGGCAAAAACAGCCGCGCCACCCCGCGGGGCAGCAGAACTGCCCGCCCCCAGGCTGGTCACCCGAACCGTCCGGGTCTCGGATCATGACCCCTCTCCCCCGTTCGTACAATGAGATCGGAGAGTGGGGATGCCTCCGGCCTCCGCCGCGCCATACCGTAGCCAGTGAATCCGACGGCAGTCCGATCGTGAGGAGGCACCATGGCGATCGACACCCGGCCACGCCGCCCTGAGGTCGCGCTCATCGACCGTCTGCCGCGCAGGCTGCTCATCGGCGGCGCGTGGGTCGACGCCCGGACCGACGCCACCTTCGACACCCTCGACCCCGCCACCGGCGAGGTGCTCGCCACCCTCCCCGCCGGCAGGGCCGCCGATGTCGACCGTGCCGTCCGCGCCGCCCGTGCCGCCTTCGAGGACACCTGGCGCGACCTCTCCCCCGCCGCCCGGGGCCGCTGCCTGCTCCGGCTCGCCGACCTCATCGACGAGAACGCGGAGGAGCTCGCCACCATCGAGACCCTCGACGTGGGCAAGCCGCTCACCGAGTCGCAGTACATCGACATGGCGGTGACCAGCGAGGTCTACCGCTACTACGGTGGCTGGGCGACCAAGATCACCGGCCAGACCCTGCCGGTGTCGCCGATCGTGGGCTCCGCCTTCGCCTACACCCGGCGCGAGCCGTACGGCGTGGTCGGCTGCATCGTCCCCTGGAACTTCCCCTTCCTGCTCACCGCGTGGAAGCTGGGCCCGGCGCTGGCGGCGGGCAACACCGTCGTGCTCAAGCCCGCCGAGAACACCTCGCTGAGCTCGCTGCGTCTCGGCGAGCTGTTCGCGGAGGCGGGCTTCCCCGACGGTGTGCTGAACATCGTCACCGGGCTCGGGCACGAGGCGGGGCAGGCGGTGGCCGAGCACCCGGGCATCGACACCGTGAGCTTCACCGGCAGCACCGCCACCGGCCGCCGCATCCTCCAGGCGTCGGTGACGACCCTCCACCCGGTGCACCTCGAGCTCGGCGGCAAGAGCCCGAACATCGTCCTCGCCGATGCCAACCTCGACGAGGCGGTGCAGGGCGCGTTCACCGCCATCTTCGTCAACCAGGGACAGGTCTGCTGCGCCGGGTCGCGGCTGTACGTCGAGCGCAGCGTGCACGACGAGGTGGTCGAGCGGCTCGCCGCCGAGGCCGAGGAGGTCGTGCTCGGGCACGGGCTCGACGCCGACACCACCATGGGCCCGCTGGTGTCGCAGGTGCAGCAGCACCGCGTCGCCGGCTACGTCGAGGAGGGCCTGAGGGCGGGCGCCACCTGCCGCACCGGCGGCGGCGTGCCCGGCGGCGACCTCTCCGACGGCTACTTCTACCGGCCCACGCTGCTCACCGGCGTGAGCGACGACATGACCGTCGCCCGCGAGGAGATCTTCGGGCCGGTGCTCTCGGTGATGTCCTTCGACGACGTCGACGAGGTGGTGCGCCGCGCCAACGACAGCAGCTACGGGCTCGCCGCCGGCATCTGGACCCGCGACATCTCCAAGGCGCACCGCATCGCCCACCGGCTCCAGGCAGGCCTGGTGTGGATCAACGCCTACAACATGCTCGACCCCGCGGCCCCCTTCGGCGGCTACAAGCAGTCCGGCTTCGGCCGTGACCTGGGCGAGGAGGGGCTGAACGCCTACACGCAGACCAAGACGGTCTGGGTCGGCCTCGACTGACAGCGGAAGCCTGGAGGAGACACATGGCGGTTTTCAAGGACGCAGCCGACGTCGACGCCCATATCGGGCAGATCTTCCGCGAGGCCACCAGCGACCCGCAGCTGGGGCCGAAGTTCGCCGAGTCCGGCGTCGTGCTCAAGATCACCTACACCGAGCCGGCCTGCAGCATGACCGCGGACTTCCCCAACGCGACGGTGTACTTCGACGACGACTCGGCGCCGGCACCGAACGTCGAGATGTTCATGAAGGCCGACATCGCGCACCGCTTCTGGCTGGGCAAGGTGAACATCGCCGCGGCGCTCGCCAAGGGCGACATGCGCGCCAAGGGACCGATCCCCAAGATCCTGAAGATGGTGCCGCTGGCGAAGACCGTCTTCCCGCGCTACGCCGTGCTCTGCGAGCGGATCCCGGTCGGTGCCGCCTGAGCAGACGTGACACGGACGGTCCGGAGCGGGTGCCACGCCCGCTTCGGACCGCTCCCTCCTGTCGCCGGGCGCGGACGCCCCCAGCCGGTCAGACCAGCAGGCCCCTGCGCAGTGCCGCGCTGACCGCGGCGGCGCGGCTGGTCACCCCCATGCGCTTGAGCAGCAGGGAGATGTCGCGGCTCACCGTCGCCTGCGGCTTGCTGAGGATGCGGGCGATGTCGCGGTCGGTGAGCCCGTCGGCGAGCAGCGTGAGCAGCCGCTCCTCCGAGGCCTGGCGGTCGACGTTGTCGGGAAAGACGAGGGCGTCGACGATGGCCTCGCCGAGGCGCGGATCGAGGTAGACATGGCCCTTCTGGGCCCAGATCAGCGCCTCGAGCAGGGCCCCCCCGCCCGCCTCCTTGAGCACGAAGCCGCGGGCCCCGATGGCGAGGGCGCGGCGGAGGGTGCGGGCGCTGGGAAAGGAGGTGAGCACGATCACCTCCAGCGGCGGCTCGCGCAGCCGGGCCTCGCGGATGATGTCGATCCCCGAGCCGCCCTTCAGCTGCATGTCGGCGATGAGCAGGGTGACGCTCTCGGGGAGCGTGCTCATGCGCATCCGCGCCTCGGTCAGGCTGCTCGCCTCCGCGACCACCCGGAACCGCCCGGTGCCCTCGAGGACGCTGCGCACCCCCACGCGGACGACCGCGTGATCGTCCACGACGAAGACACCGGTCCGTTCCTCGCCGCTCATGGCGCGCCGACCTCGACCCGACCCGGGGGCGATGACCGCGACGGGGCCGCCCGCCTCACGGTCGCACGGAATGGGGCACGGGGCCGGGCGAGGGCAGCGGAACCAGCGGCGGTGCCGCCGGAGCGGGAACCGGGCCCGGCGGCGGCGGGCCGGGCC
>JAXDLS010000175.1:0-3034 GCA_034666485.1 Chloroflexota bacterium | reverse complement strand
CCTCTACACGGTGCGGGTCGCCGGCCGCACCGAGCACCGCGTCACCGCCCGCCCCGAGGTGCTGGAGCGGGTGGCGGCGAAGGGCGAGCCGCCCGAGCAGACGCTGGGACGGGCCTTCGACTTCCTGCTCGAGCGCGAGGCGGCGGAGTCGATCCTGGGCAGCTTTGCGCTCGAGGACATCGCCCGCTACTTCCCCGAGTTCTGGGAGGCGATGGCGCCGCGGTGAGCGAGCGCCGGGTGCAGGTCGCGGTGCGCTCCGCGGCGCCGGTGGAGGGGGTCTGGGCGGTGCTCGCCGACGCCCGCCGCTGGAGCGAGTGGACCGCCTTCTCCACGACCGAGCTCGAGCGCGAGGGCTCGCCGGTCCCCGACGGGGTGGGCGCGCTGCGCCGCTTCTGCAGGGGCCCGGTGATCAGCCGCGAGGAGGTGACCGGCTTCGAGCCGCCCCACCGGCTGACCTACGAGCTGCGCTCGGGGCTGCCCCTCCGCGGCTACCGCGCGGTGGTGACCCTGGCTCCGTGGGAGGGGGGCACCGAGATCTCCTGGCAGAGCCGCTTCGAGCCGCGGATCCCCGGCACCGGCGGGTTCTTCCGCCTGTTCCTCGACCGGGTGATCACCGACATCGCCACCCGCCTGGCGAGGCGGGCGGAGCAGATCCCTCAGTCGGTTCGCTAGGCGCTGCTCGAGGCGGCGGCGCGCGGGCCCTCCGACTGGAGCACGTCGAAGCTCCACAGCTCCGAGCCCGAGGCGGCGGGTCCGCCCTTGGCGTGCTGGGCGTGGCCGCGGTCAAAGGCCTGCGAGGTCCGCCAGCGCTCGAAGTCCTCCTCGCTGCGCCAGCGGGTGTAGACCATGTAGCGGTCGGTGCCGCCGGTGGGCCGGAGCAGCTCGAACCACTCGAATCCGTCCTCGGACGACACCGCGCCGGCGCGCGCGGCGAAACGCTTCTCGAGGGTGTCGCGCATCTCCGCGGGGACGGTCAGCACGTTGATCTTCACGACGGACATGGCTGGCTCCGGAGGTCGCGGGGGTGGGTGGCTGGGCTCATCATCCCAGCCCGTACGCGGCCCGTGGCGCGGCGCCGAGGAGCCGGGGGCGGTCGGTGGTGACGTAGTCGGCGCCCCGCCGGCGCATCAGCGCGGCGGTGCGGGGGTGGTTCACCGTCCAGGCGGTGAGCGGCAGCCCCAGGCGGTGGGCGGCGGCGCAGAGCCCGGGGGTGACCGCCCAGCGGTCGACGGTGACGGCGGCCGCGCCCACCTCGGCGGCGAGCCGCTCGAGCCGCTCCGGGAGCAGGCCGCGGGTCGCGCAGGCGGCGAGGCGGCGGACGCCGGTGTCGGGTCCGGGCGCGTAGACCGGCAGGGTGCGCCAGCGCGCCATCCGCGGCGCCCGCTCGCGAAGGTGGCCGAGGGCGGCGGCGGCGTCGGTGCACACCGCGAGGAGGCCGGCATCGGCGCGTCCCGCCGCCCAGCCGCCGAGGGCGTCGACCACGGCGTCGTGCTTGATGTCCAGGAGCAGGGGCAGCCGGCCGGCGAGGTGCTCGACCGCCTCGTCGAGGGTGAGCAGCCCGGGCGCCTCGGCGCGCGCGTCGGCGAGGGCGACGGCGGGGAGCGGGCGGCCCGAGGGCAGCAGCAGGTCGTGGCGGAGCACCAGGGCGCCGTCGACGCAGCGGGCCACGTCCACCTCGAGGCGGGCGAGATCGAGGCTCAGCGCCGCGTCGAGGCCGGCACGGTCGTGGGTGCCCCCGGGGCGCGAGGCCGCCAGCCCGGCGTGGCCGATGAGCTGCACCGCCCCATGGTCGCAGCCGGGATTGCGGGGCGCCCGGCGCCGGGTGCCCGTACCATTTGGTATGAGATGTCGCGCCTCCGCGCCGCTGCGGCCGTCCTCGTCCTCGGCGTGGTCGCGGCCTGGGGGGCGCACGCGAGCAGCGGTCCCACCACCCGGGTGGCGGGGCGGGTCACGGCGCCGCAGACCGCCCCGGACGGCGCGGGGGCGGCGGGCTCCGGCGGCCCCCAGACCGTCTACGTGCCGGTGGCGGGACGGCCGCCGGAGCCGGGGCGGCCGTGGTTCCTCACCATCGGGGACTCGATCACCTTCGGCTACACCCGCGACCCGGACCTGGCCGGCACCAACATCTCCTGGGCGCCCCGGCTGGAGCAGCAGCTCGCCGCGCAGGGCCGGCCCTGGCAGCTGTACGACACCGCCTGCCCCGGCGAGACCACGCTCTCCTACGCGGTCCGCTGCCCGGGACGCGGGCAGGTGCCGCTCCTGGCCCGCCAGTCGCAGCGCGCCGCCGCCCTCGAGGCGATCGCCGCCCATGGCCCGGACCTGCGGCTGATCGTCGTGGCGCTGGGCAGCAACGACCTCCTCCACGCCATCTACGCCGATGCCGACACCACCCGGGCGGCGCTGATCGACCACCTCGAGGCCATCCTCACCGAGCTGCGCGTCGCCGCCCCGGGGGTGCCGATCGTGATCGCCGGCGTCTACGACCCCTTCGCGGTCACCGCCCCCAGGACCGACGCGGTGCTCAGCCCCATCGATGACGCCATCGCCGCCCTCGCCGGGCGGCTCGGTGACACCTACGCCGACTTCCATGCCGCCATCAACCGGCCCGCCGACCGGGCCCCGCTCTGCAGCCTGGTCGACTGCGCCGACCTCGACATCCACCCGACCGTCCTCGGTCAGCAGCGCCTCGCCGAGGCGGTGATGCAGGCGGTGCCGCCCCCCGCGTAGCGAGCGAGGTGCAGCCCACCCGAGTGCGGCGTCGGCTACCGCGCCTCCGGGGCAGGGTCGGGGTCATCGTGGGTCTCGGCCCGCGCCGGTAGGGCGCTCGCGACATCGTGATGCTGGCGTCGACGGAGTCTCTGCCGCCGGCGCCGCTCCTCGCGCTTCTCGTCTCGGTCCCGGCGCCTCTCCTCGGCGGCGATCTTCCTCAGGAGCTTCGTCTTCATACCGCGGATGTCCGAGCAGTGCCCGCAGAGGACGAGGGCGGCGGGGCGGCGACATCCGTGACCGTCAGCAGACGGACGCCGCGCGGAGT
>JAXDLS010000174.1:0-6654 GCA_034666485.1 Chloroflexota bacterium | reverse complement strand
CCCCCTTTCTCCGTGGTGACGGGAGTTCGTCGGACGCGCCCTCCCGCGGGACGCGGCCGGGCATGCCGCTCAGCCGGTGCCGGTGGGAAGGCTCGCGTGCAGGGTCATCCCACCGTCCTGGTTGGAGCGCAGCTCCAGGTCGCCGCCCACCCGGGCGACCCGCTGGCTGAGCGAGGCCAGCCCGTAGTGGCTGCCATCCCGAGGCACGTCGGTGACCGTGAAGTTCTCCGGAAGGCCCGTGCCGTCGTCCTGGATGAGCACGTCCGCGCTCTCCAGGCCGTAGTGGAGCGTGACCATCACCGAGGTGCCGTGCGCGTGACGGGCCACGTTGTGCAGCCCCTCGCGCACCACCGCCACCAGCACCGACTCCTGCTCGCCGCTGAGCTCGTAGGGCTCGCCGATGACCGCGAGCTCGGCGGCCAGCCCGGTGAAACCGGCGAAGCTGCTCACGTCCATCCGGACCACCGCGGGCAGCCCCTCCTCGCTGTTGGCGGGGGCGAGGGCGCGGAGGATGTCGCGCAGCGACGACGCCGCCTGCGACACCCGCGCCTCGATGCACCGCAGCTCGCCGAGCAGGTCGTCGGCTCCGGCGGGCAGGGCGTCGCTGGTGCGCCGCACCGCGGTGCCGATGCCGAAGAGCAGCGGGCTCAGGTTGTCGTGGAGGTCGCGCGAGATCCGCTGCCGCTCCTCCAGGGCGCTGAGCCGCGAGGCGCGCCGCGCGTGCATGGCCGCGCCCAGCGCGGGCCCCAGCGCACCGGCGAACTCCACCGCCAGGGTCTGGGCGCGATCGCCGATCTCCCCCGGCGACCGGTTGACCGCATAGAGCACGCCGATCACCCGCCCGCGGAAGGCGATGGGGACGCCGAGCATGGCGCGGGCGCCCTCGCCGCGCATCGACTCGACCAGCCGCTCCGAGATCGAGCTCTCGGCGGCGTAGTCGATCACCGTCACCGGCCGTCCCGAGCAGAGCACCCGCCCGCCGACGCCGTCGCCGATGCGGATCTTCAGCCCGTTCCGCACCCCATCGGTGCGCACGTGCCACCCGCCCCGGGTGACCAGCACGTCCTGCGACTCGCGCAGGCCGACGGCGGTGGCGTCGGTGCCCACCAGGGCGCCGAGCTCGCGGCTCGCCCGGCCCGCGAGCACGGACGCGTCCAGCAGGCCCGCGACCCGCCGGGAGGCGGCAGAGAGTTTGAGGAGGTCTGCGACGGCAAGGCAGGCAGAGCTGTCGTCCCTGGATGGCATGCTGGCCGCGCCTCCCCGGGATCGGGCTGTCAATGGCCCGGACCTCGTCTGCGGGCCTGGAAGGGCAGCCCAACCCACCGCCACTCGGCAGCATGGTGTGTGCGCCGAGGTCGCCATGTCAAGCGGCAGGCGGCGGGACGGCCGGGAGGCGGCGGAGCCGGCGACGCACCAGCCACGCGGCCGCGGCCAGCGCGACGACGGGCAGGACGGTGACCGCGACGAGCACGCCGCCGGCGACCAGCTGCAGCGCGTTCTCGGCCCCGGTGCGCAGCGCGCGGAGCAGAGCGGGGTCGCGGGGATTCGGCGGGGCGACCGCCGGGCGGGCGTCCTTCTCGGCGAGGCCGATGCTCGCCGTGGCCATGTCGACGCGGGCGTTGACGGCGTTGAGCGCGCCCTGCTCCTGGTCGACCTCGAGCTGGACCTGGGCGATCTGCTGCTCGAGGGAG
This sequence comes from Chloroflexota bacterium, assembly GCA_034666485.1. GTDB lineage: Bacteria > Chloroflexota > Dormibacteria > Aeolococcales > Aeolococcaceae > CF-96. Next base: position 4,963 of record JAXDLS010000174.1, on the reverse strand, counting down.
GCGACCTCGGCGATCGAGCCGGTGCGGTCGCGCAGCCGTTCCAGCGCGGTGCGGTGGGCGATCGACGCCGCCAGCCGGGCGCCGAGGTCGACGGTCTCGGCGGTGTGGTCCTGGCTGCCGTAGTTGAGCGCGGAGACGGTGAAGGTGGAGGGCAGGCCACCGATCAGCTCGCTGAGGTGGGCGGCGGGCACCTTGACGGTGATCGCGCCGGAGGAGATCCGGCCGGCGGAGTCCGGGGTGGTGGTGGAGTCGACCACGAAGCCGCCCAGCGAGGTGGCGCGGTTCACCACCGCGCCGAAGGCGGCGAGGAAGCCGCCGTGGGGCACCACGTAGCGGGCGCTGACGGTGCGCTCGACCCGCCCCTGGGCGGTGCCGAGGTCGGCCGGGAGCGACGACGGCCCGGGGCCGCTCGCGGTCGCCCCGGTGGCGGCGGACCTCTCGGAGGCGGCGGCGGAGTCGGCGGCCGGGGGGGCGGCGGCGCCCCCCAGCAGCGGAGCGGGACCGGGGGCCAGCTTCGGCGCCGATCCCTGGGCCTGGCCGGTGCCCGCCGGCGCGTTGGCGTACCCGGCCGTGCCGGAGCTCGGCGACGCCGCGTCTCCGCAGGCGGCGGCGAGCAGGGCGCAGGGCACGAGGAGCAGACAGCGGACGGTGCGGCCGGGCATGGTGGGTCCCCCTCTTCTGGTCGGTCGTGGATACCGACGCGGGCGGGTGCCCTGGGGTTCCCGAGGGTGGCCGCCGCGAAGGGGCGGCTCCGGCGGGGCGGGCGCTGCCGCCCCGCCGGGATCGCCGTCCCGGGTGAGGCGGTGGCGGTGGCGGTGTCGCCCTCGGCCGCCTCGGCCGCGGCGGCCGGGACGACCGGCACCCGGCGCGGCGCGGTGCGCGGGCTGCGCGGCACGGTGATCGCCAGCTCGCCGTTGGTGACGCTCGCCGAGATGCGGTCGACGTCGACCTCCTCGGGCAGCGCCAGCCGGCGGTGGATGGAGGCGCTGCGGCGCTCGCGGCGCAGCCAGCCCCCCTCGGTGGTCTCCGACGCCTGGTCGCGATCGGCGTGGATCACCAGCCAGTTCTGGTCAACCGTGACCTGGACCTGGTCGGGCGAGAAGCCGGGCACCGAGGCCTGGATGACGTACGCATCCTCGGTCCGGCGGATGTCGAGGGGAAGCGCGGGATACGCGGTCGGCAGCGGGTTGCGACGCGTGAGGTAGTACATGGCGGGAAATGTCTCCGGTGGGTCTGTTCTGTCACCCGCGGTGGTGACGGAACGTCTGTACCCCGGCGCCGGAGGGGCAAAACCGCCGCCGGTCAGGCGGCCCTCGCCGCCATCCCCTCGCCCATGCGGAGCTGGATGCGCTCCTGCACGTCGAAGAGCACGTCGAGGACGCGCGCCGGCCGCGGCTGGGTTCCCAGCCCGCGGGCCAGGCGGCGGTTGTGACGGCGCACGAAGCGGCGGATCTCGGTCACCAGCGGCTCCGGCGCGACGCGGTGGTCGAGCTCGACCAGATCCTCCATCGCGGCAGCGTAGAGCTCGGCGCGGGTCAGCTCGGCGCGTGCGGCCAGACGCTGCTGCCGGGCAACCTCGTCTGCCCGAGCCACGCGCTCCATCTCCCGAACGGCATCCCTCAGCATGGGCCCTCTCCCTCCATCTCCAGCTCCTGGCCGGTCACTCACCCAAGTGTGATAGTGCCGCGCACACTATAAGCCATAGCATGGCTGAGGGGAAGGGGGCGGACCGGCCGGTCGGGGGGCTCCGATTCGCATACTGCGCGGCGCCATGCTGCGAGGAGGAGCCATGCAGGGACACGGGGGTCATGCCGCGGCCGAGGTGCTGCGGCGGCGCGGGGTCGACACGGTGTTCACCCTCTCCGGTGGCCACCTGTTCCCGCTCTACGACGGCCTGGTGGAGCGCGGCATCCGCCTCGTCGACACCCGCCACGAGCAGACCGCGGCGTTCGCGGCCGAGGGCTGGTCGAAGCTCACCCGCCGGCTCGGCGTCACCATGGTCACCGCCGGCCCGGGGGTCACCAACTCGGTCAGCGCCATCGCCGGAGCGCACCTGGCCGGCTCGCCGCTGATGGTGCTCGGCGGCCGCGCCCCGGCGGCGCGCTGGGGCAGCGGCTCGCTCCAGGAGCTCGACCACGTGCCCCTGGTGGCGACCATCTGCCGGCGGGCCGCCACCGCGACCTCGACGGCCACCCTCGCCGCGGAGGTCGAGGCCACCGCCGCCGCCGCCCTCACCGCCCACCGCGGGCCCGCCTTCCTCGACATGCCCCTCGACATCCTCCTGTCCACCACCGACCCCACACCGCCCGGGCCCGTGGCGCCGGAGCGCACCGGCGCCGATCCCGACGCCATCGCCCGGGTGGCCGACCTGCTGCTCGAGGCGGAGCGCCCGGTGCTGGTCGCCGGCTCCGACCTCTACTGGGACGGCGGCGAGGCCGCGCTGGTGCGCTGCGCCGAGGCGCTCGGCCTGCCCGTCTTCACCAGCGGGCTGGCGCGCGGCACCATCCCCGCCGACCACCGCCTCGCCTTCGCCCGCTGCCGCGGCCGGGCCCTGGCCGAGGCCGACCTGGTGGTCGCCACCGGCGTGCCCCTCGACTTCCGGCTGCGGTTCGGCGAGCTGGGCGCGGCACGGGTGGTCCACCTCTGCGACAGCCCCGAGCAGGTGGCCCGGCACCTGCCCCTGGCGGCGTCGGCGGCGGGCGACCTCGGCGCCGTCCTCGACCTGGTGGTGGCGGCCGCCGAGCGCCGCGGGGCGCGCCCCGACCGCGCCGCATGGCTGGGACGGCTGCGCGACGAGGAGTCGGCGCTGCGTGCCCGCGAGACCGCCGAGCTCGAGGCGGAGACATCGCCGATCCGTCCCGGGCGCATCTACGGCGAGCTGCGCCGCCGCCTCGACCGTGACGCCGTGGTCATCGGCGACGGCGGCGACTTCGTCTCCTACGCCGGCCGGCTGCTCGACACCCACCAGCCCGGCTGCTTCCTCGACCCCGGGCCCTACGGCTGCCTCGGCACCGGCGCCGGCTACGCGCTGGCGGCGCGGCTCGCCCACCCCGATCGCCAGGTGGTGCTGCTGCTCGGCGACGGCGCCGCCGGCTTCTCGCTGCTCGACATCGACACCCTGGTGCGCTTCCGGCTGCCGGTTGTGGTCATCGTGGGCAACAACGGCTGCTGGGGGCTGGAGAAGCACCCCATGCAGGCGATGCTCGGATACCACGTCGCCGCCGAGCTGCGCCAGGAGACGCGCTACGACGAGGTGGTGCGCGCCCTCGGCGGCCACGGCGAGCTGGTGACCGAGAGCGCGGACATCGGTCCGGCCATCGACCGCGCCCTCGCCGCCGGCGTGCCCGCCCTGGTGAACGTGCTCACCGACCCGGAGGACGCCTACCCGCGCCGCACCATGCTGGTATGACCATTGCCCGCCAGGCCCGGGCGCGGCGGCAGGGCGGCCCGATTCCCGACTTCGGTGCGTCGCCTGCACGCCCTGCGGGATCGGTAACGGTTCCGAAAGGAACCTCATCCATACTGGGGTGCGGGCACCGAGTCCAACACCACGACGCCTGATGTCCTGAAGGGAGACCCTCATGCGCTCCGAGATGTTGATGACCGAGAACCGACCGCAGGAGGCCACAACCGCCGGCCACCGCCTCACCGCACGTGCCGTCGCCGTGGTCGCCCTCGGTGCGGTTGCACTGATCCATCTGATCGACGCGCCGAGTAAGTTCCAGGAGACGCCGTATGTCGGAGGGCTCTACCTCGCGCTGATGGCGGGGGCACTGCTCGCAGCCGCGATCCTCCTCCGCCGCGACGACCGTCGCACCTGGGCGGCGGTCGTGGCGCTCAACGCCGGCGCGATCGTCGCCTACGCGCTCTCCCGCACCACCGGCCTGCCCCTGTCGAGCAACGACATCGGCCACTGGAGCGAACCGCTGGGCATGGCGGCGCTCTTCGTCGAGGGGGTGCTCGTCGTCCTCGGTGCGAGCAGCCTCCGCGAGGTGTGACGCGCAGCCGCTCCGAGCACCCGGGATGGACGAGCGGCTAGGCCTCGACGAGCTCCGGCTCCGGGGCCATGAGGTGGTGGTGCTCCTGGAGGTACTCGCGGATGGCGATGAGCGCGGCGATCCCGTCGCCGACCGCGGAGCCGAGCTGCTTGGTCGAGCCGTGGCGGGCGTCGCCGGCGGCGAAGACGCCTCCCCGGCTGGTGCGGAAGCGGCCGTCGGTGCGAATGAAGCCGCGCTCGTCGAGGTCGACCTCGCCGCGCAGGAAGTCGGTGTTGGGGTCGAGCCCGATGAAGATGAAGGCGGCGGCGGGATGGAGCACGGTCTCCTCCCCGGTGGTCCGGTTGCGGATCACCGCCTCCGAGAGCCGGTGCTCGCCGCGCAGCTCCGTGACCTCGCTGTCGAGGTGGACGGCGAAGCGGGGGTCGCCGGTCACGCGGTCGACGAGCAGCCGCGAGGCGGTGAGCTGGGGGTCGCGCTGGACGATGTGGACCGTCTTCGTGAACCCGGTGAGGAACACCCCCTCCTCGAGCGCGGAGTTGCCCCCGCCGACCACCAGCAGCTCGTCGCTGCCGCGGTAGAAGGGGCCGTCGCAGGTGGCGCAGAAGTGGACACCGGCGCCGATCAGGTCGTCCTCGCCGGGGACGCCGAGGCGGCGGTAGGTCGATCCCGGGGCGACGAGCACGGCGTGGGCGGCGATGCGCTGCCCCGAGCCCAGCCTCAGGCAGAGGTCGTCGCCGTCGCTGTCGACCGCCTCCACCCCGACCGCGGAGAGCAGCTCGACACCGTAGCGGCGGGCCTGGGCGATGAAGCGATCGGCGAGCTCGCCGCCGCCCACCCCCTCGGGGAAGCCGGGGTAGTTGTCGATGCGCTCGGTCACGCCCGCCTGGCCGCCGAGGGCGCTGCGGTCGACGACGATGGTGTCGATGCCCTCGCGGGCGGCGTAGATGGCCGCCGCCAGCCCCGCG
>JAXDLS010000173.1:0-3982 GCA_034666485.1 Chloroflexota bacterium | reverse complement strand
GACGACGGGATCGGCGGTGGGCATGCCCGCATTGGACCCGAGCCCCGGTACGGGGGGCAACCGGGCTGCGGGCGGGGGTCGACCGGGCGCCGGGACGGTGCGCGACCGGGCTACGGGGCGGTCGCGTACTGCCGGGTCCAGGTGCGGCCGGCGTCGGTGGTGACGAGGATGACCGCCCGCTGTCCGGCGTCGGCGACCACCCAGCCGGTGGTGGCGCTGGTGAAGCTGGATCCCCAGGCGCGGTCGATGCCCGGCACCCGCTCGACGTGGGTGACGGCGACGGCGGCTCCGGTGACCGCCGCCTCCTCGAAGCCCACGAGGTCGGGGGGCAGCGCCGGCGTCAGCCCCAGGAAGGCCGCGGTGCTGGCGTGGATCACGCTGAAGGGCCCGGGATAGGTGCCCGGGGCCAGCCGGGTGGCGGCGCCCCCGAACATGTCCTCGAAGAGCTCGACCGGCGGGTGTCCACCGACCGCGGCGAAGGCCGCGTACGGGGAGTTGCCGGCGGCGCCCTGCAGGCTCAGGTCGAGCAGCCACGCCGCGTCCGGCGCCGCGCACTGGAGCGAGATGACGCTGCCCCCGCCGCCGGGGTCGGGGAGCCCGGGCACCGGCCGCCAGCCGGCACCGCCGTCGGCGCTCTGGTAGAGGTGGCCGCCGGCGCCGAGCCAGCCGTGGCCGGGGTCGCTGAAGCACACGCTCTGCACGTCCGCGGGGGTGGTCGCGGCGCGGTGCCAGCTCCGGCCACCGTCGTCGGTGACCGCCAGGCGCCCGCCGGCGGGCTGCGCAGGCACCCCATCGCCGAGCGCGATCGTGTTCGGCAGCCCGTTCGCCCGCGCCCCGGTCGAGCTGCCGGTCACTCCCCAGCCCCGGCGGGGGTCGACGAAGTGCACCGAGACCAGGGGCTGGTCGGGCTCGCCGAGGCGGCGCCAGCAGCGTCCGCCGTCGGTGGTGCCGAGCAGGCCGTCGAGGGCGACCGCCCAGCCGCTGCGGGTGTCGACGAAGTCGACCAGGGTGAGCTCCGCCGGCCCCTGGTACTGCGCCGTCCAGGTGGCGCCGGCATCGGTGGTGGCGAGGATGCGGCCGCGGCCCGCCGCCCACCCCTGGCGGGGCGAGACGAACTGGATGGTGCTGAGCGCGGGCACCTGCGGCCCTGGCCCGCTGCCCGGCGAGGGCGGTGGTGACGAGCGCTGCAGACAGGCCGCGGCGGTTGCCCTGGCGGCGGGTGGGCTCGTCGACGCCGCCGGACCCGCCGAGCCGCAGCCGGCGAGAAGAAGCGCGGCGCCCACCGCCACCGTCCCGGCCATCGCATCCTCCCTCGCTCCGATCGGCCCTGCTCGCCCAGGGCGGCCCGCCGCCACCCTACTCGGGACGGCGCCCCACCGCGATGTAGCTGGGGAGGAACATCGCCGCATCCGGGTGCTCCACCATTCGCCGCCGCGCGTCGGTCCAGCGCAGCACATCCTCCTCGGTCGCCGCCCCCGCGGCGCGCATCTCCTGCTGGGAGGCCACCAGAGCGCCACCGAGGGCGAGGATCTCCCGGGGGACGATGTGGATCACGGCGTCCCGGTCGACCAGGTCGAGCCCGGCGCCGAGCAGCAGCGACCCGAGGTGCGGGCCGATGGCGACGTCGCAGCCCCGGCGCCGCTGAAACTCGCGATATCGCTCCGCGCTCTCGAGGAGGTCGGGGTCGTCGCGGCTCATCCGCACCCCGGTGACGTCCACGTCGACGAGGTAGAGGTGCCCGCCCGGCCGCACCCGCGTGGCCAGGTGGTCGACGGCCGCCTGGACGTCGGGGCCGACGTGGAAGAGCACCAGCCGCACCATCACCACGTCCTGCGATCCCGGGGCGAGGCCGGTGGCGTCCACTCGTCCGTCGATCACCTCGGCGTTGGTCAGCCCCGCGGCCGCGATCTCCGCGGCGGCGGCGGCGCGCGCCTCGGCTCCGGGCTCCACGCCGACCACCGCCCCGGCGTCGCCGACCCGCCGCGCCAGCTCGACGAGCACCGCGCCCGGCCCGCAGCCGACGTCGGCGACCCGCGCTCCGGGGACCACCCCGTGTCGCCGCCATCGGTCGCCCTCCAGCCGGACCGCGCGCTCCGCCATGTAGCGGTAGCGGGTGCGCTCGGCGGCGGTCAGGTCGAGGGCGTAGCCCGGTCCGCCGTCGCCGGCATCGGCCGCCACCTGCCGGGGCTGCGGCGGCGGCGCCGGGGCGTCGCCACCCGGGCGTGCGGCCCGCTCGACGCGGAGCGCCTCGACCGCGGAGGCGTCCTCCAGGAGCACGACCTCGGCGAAGCCCTCCCCCTGGAGCTCCGGGAGCGCGCGGCGCAGCAGCCCCTGCTGATGACGGACGACATGGGGGCCGACGCCGCGCTCGCCGCGGGCGCGGTTGCGCTCCTGGCACACCGCCTCGGGGAGGTCGAGGACCAGCGCCACCGCGGGCCGGCCGTGCTCGCGAGCGAGGCCCACCACCGCGTGGCGGGAGGCGGCGTGCAGGTTGGTGGCGTCGAGCACGGTGAGGAGCCCGCCGCGCAGGCGGGCGCTGCAGATCGCGTGGACCACGGCGAAGGTGTCCTCGTCGGCGTCGCGCGCGATCTCGTCGCCGGCGACCAGGGCCCGGCAGTGGTCGGAGGAGACCACCTCGCTCACGCCGAAGTGGCGCCGGGCGAGGCTGGACTTCCCCGAGCCGGAGGCGCCGATCAGCACCACCAGGCAGGGATCGGGGATGTGGACGATCACCCGGGGGTCGAGGGCCGGCGCTCGTGCAGCACCAGCAGCGCGTAGGCGGCGATGGTCGACGAGTCGCGGATGCCGCCCCGGCCGATCATCTCCTCGAGCTCGCCCCGGCTCACCCACCGCTGTTGCATGTCCTGCTCCTCGAGCTCCCGCCGGGGCGGCCCTGGCGACAGGTCGGTGGCGAGGAAGACGTTCATCCCCTGGCTGCTGTGCCCCGGCCCCTGGTGGAGGTAGCCGAGGTGCTGGAGGCGTCCCGCCCGCAGACCGGTCTCCTCCTCGAGCTCGAGCCGGGCCAGGGCGACCGGGTCGCCCTCGCGCCGGTCGGGATAGGTGCCCTGCGGGAACTCCCACGACCGCGCCGCGACCGCGTAGCGGTACTGCTCGACCAGGTGGAAGCCGTCCCGGTCGAGGGGGATGACCAGCGCGAAGTCGGGCTTGTCCACCACCCCGTAGGCGCCGGTCGACCCGTCGGGGCGCAGGATCTCGTCCTCGCGCACCCGCATCCAGCGGTTCTCGTAGACGATGCGCGTCGACAGGCAACGGATCACCGGTCCGGGGGCGTCCTCGGAATGCCGGCCGTCTCCGCTCATCCCCGGGAGTCTGGAGGATCGGCGGGCGCGACACGGTGCGCGCGGCGCAGCCGTGTCAGAGGAGCTCGAGCAGCCGCTCCGGAGGCCGGCCGATGACGGCGCGGTCGCCGCGGACGATGATCGGGCGCTGGAGCAGGATGGGGTGCTCGACCACGGCGTCGAGCACCGCGTCGCGGCTCGCGGTGGCCAGCCCCAGCTCGGCGTACTGCGGCTCCTTCTCGCGGATCATCGCGCGGGGGTCGTCGATGCCGAGCATCGCCATGAGCCGCTCCAGGTCCGCGCGGGCGGGGCGCTCGTCGAGGTACTCGATGACGCGCACCGGCACCCCGCGCTCCTCGAGCAGCCCCCGCGCCGTCTGGCAGTTGCTGCAGGCGGGATTGAAGTACAGGCAGGTCTCGTCGTCGCTCATGCGGCCATGGTGCCCGCATGGGACCGGTGCGTGCCAGCGCTCAGCGCGCCGAGGCGGTGAGCAGCGGCCCGATCGCCGCGGCCAGCTCGTCGCTCCTGCGGATCACGGGCGAGCCCGAGCTCAGCGGCGCCGTCAGCGCGGTGGTCCAGCGTGCGCCGGGACCGAAGAGGGCATACGCGTCCCAGTCCCCGGCGTTGAAGTCCGGCGCGTGGCCGACCAGCCAGCGACCGGAGAGGTCGCCGCCGTCCCAGAG
>JAXDLS010000172.1:0-2752 GCA_034666485.1 Chloroflexota bacterium | reverse complement strand
CCGCACCGGCGAACGTCCCACGCGGGCAGTTCGGCTTCAGCGGCGGCTTCGGCGGCGGCGGCGGCGTGAACGACGACCTGGTCACCTGGCTGAGGGCCAACTGTGCGCCCGTCGCTCGCGGTCTCTGGTCGGCCGCCACGCAACGCGGCGGCAGGATGGGGCCGGGCCAGCAGCTCTACGACTGCGCACCTGCGGCCACCGCGGGACGAGCGCAGGCCCGATGATGGCGCGGATCGACGTCGTCCTGCCCGTCCACAACGAGGCGCATGTCCTCGAGGCCAGCGTTCGCAGGCTCCACGCGTACCTCGCCGACCATGTTCCGCAGCACTGCACGGTGGTGATCGCGGACAACGCCAGCACCGACGGCACCCTGGCGTGCGCGCGTGAGCTGGCCGGGCGCCTTCCGAGGATGCGGGTGCTGCGGCTCGAGGAGAAGGGTCGTGGTCGCGCCCTGCGCACGGCGTGGCTGGCAAGCGACGCCGACGTGCTGAGCTACATGGACGTCGACCTCTCCACCGACCTCGCGGCCTTCCCGCGCCTGGTGGCGCCGATCGTCGAGGGCCGCGCCGGCATGGCGATCGGCAGCCGCCTGATGCCGGGCTCGCGGGTGCGCCGGCAGCTCCGTCGCGAGGTCCTCTCTCGCGGATACAACCTCACCGTGCGCGGCCTCTTCGGCACCGCGATCGCCGACGCGCAGTGCGGGTTCAAGGCGATCAGCGCGGGCCTGGCGCGCCGGTTGCTGCCACGCGTCGTGGACGGCGGCTGGTTCTTCGACACCGAGCTGCTGCTGCTGGCGGAGCACACGGGCGAGAGGATCCTGGAGGTCCCGGTCGACTGGGTCGAGGACACCGACTCCCGGGTGGGACATCCTCGCCACCGTGGTCGCGGACCTTCGCGGGCTGCAGCGGGTGCGCCGCTCGTTCCGCGCCGTCGCCCCCGGCGGGGAGGTCGGTCCCGGCGTCTCCGTGCCCGAGCCCGCGGGCGGGTTGGCCCGCACGGGCACGTCGTCAGCTGCCCGGTGAGGTGAGCGCGCCGGTCCGGCCCGCGACCAGCACGAGAGCGGCGCCCAGCAGGATCGGTGACGCCGCGGGGAGCGCGCCGCCGAACACCACCACCGGGTCCCGGCCCATCATCATCGAGCGCTCCCCGAGGATGAGGGCTGCCGCCGCGACGACGAACATGAGCCTGTCGAGCAGGATGCGGACCCCCGGGCGGAGCGCGGCAACGGTGGTGGCCGTCAGGACCCGACGGCCGAGCGTCAGGAACGCCGCGGCGAGGCCCCACACCACGAGGCCTGCGGCATTGCCCCTGATCCCCGTGCTGTAGCCATTTCGGCCGAGGATCAGGTTGGCGCCGCTGCCGTAGAGCATGACGGTCAGCCCGCACACCAGGAGGAGCTCGGAGGCCACCCGGCAGGCGGTGCGTCGCGGGCCGGTGGCGGTGCCACGGATCACCTGCCTCACGGCCTCTCGAGCGATGAGCAGGAGCATGCCCGGGACCGTGATCCCCAGGAAGCTGACCCAGTTCCACCTCGGAGGGCGCAGCGCGGGCAGCGCGACCTGGGTCAGCGCGATCGCCAGCAGGATCGTCCCGGTGATGAGGATGACGCCGTCGCGCAGTGCCGCCGGCGGTGAGATCCGTCCGAACCGGGGAGGCGTCGGGCGGGTCGCCGCCGAGAGTGCCAGGGCCGTGGCCCCGAGGAAGAGCGCGACGAGGACGCCGAGGAACTGAGTCACGCCGGCTGCGTACGTGACGCCTCCGGCGTGGACGGCGGGCATCGCCACCCCGAGGGACAGGAGTGCCGCGGCGAGCACGATCTCGCCGAGGAGCACGCGCACGCTGAGCCCGCGGTGGCGGACGGCGCCCGCTCTGGCGAGGAGCACACCGGGAACCAGGATCCCGGTGCTCAGGAGCAGCTCCAGCAGGTGCCTCTCGAGACCGACGGGAGTGACAGCGGCGAGCCCCGCCATCATCATGCCGTCCACGGCGAGGACGATTCCCGCGCCGAGGCTGATGGTTCGCGCGATCGACTGGTGCGTGTCCACCCGGTCCGACGGGCGGGCGCGAACACCGGTGGTGTTCATCTGGGTTCTCTCCCTCGGTGACCTGGAGGCGAGCGTCGTGCCTTCGCCACCTCCCCATACGGCCAGGGTTACAGGGAGCCGTGGTCAATGGTGCCGCCGACCCCGGTGAAGGGCGAAGCACTCCGTCACTCCGAAGGGAACGGGAATCTGGCGGCCCGCATCGCGAATGCGGGCGGTCAGGCCGCCCATGCACGCACAGATGTGAAGCGGCGCGGCGACCTGTCCGACCTCGTCACATTGGCATGTACGCGGTATGGCAAGCTCGACGTTCTGGTCAACAATGCTGGGATCGGCCTGATCTCTCCCCTCGACGACCTGCGCGTCGAGGACTGGGACGAGATGATCGACGTCACCATCAAGGGTGTTCTGTATGGCATCGCCGCGGCGCTGCCCGTCTTCCGCCGGCAGGGCTTCGGCCATGTCGTCGCGGAATCCATGACAGACCCGGAGGCGAAGGTCCAGGTCCTCGGCGAGCACCCGGTCGAGCGCACGATCGTCGAGCCGTCGGTACTGCGGCTCCCGCTCCTCGAACGAACGCGTCGTCGGTACCGGCCCGCCGTCGACATGGGCGCGGAGGATTCGCGCCAGCTCATCGGCGTTCCCGGCCTGGTGGGCGGCGATGTCCCGTACTGTCCACGCCTCGCACGCGGTGCCGTGATCCGGACGCC
>JAXDLS010000171.1:0-2857 GCA_034666485.1 Chloroflexota bacterium | reverse complement strand
CCTCCAGCCACGCGCTCGAGCTCAACCGGGTCGACGAGATCGACTTCGACGCCGCCGTCTACACCCGCATCACCAGCGAGCACCTCGACTTCCACGGCAGCCGCGAGGCCTACCTCGAGGCCAAGGCACGGCTCGCCGCGACGGTGGCGGCGCGGCCCGGGGGCCTCCTCGTCCTCGACCGGGACGACGGCTTCGGCTTCCCCCGGCTGCACGCCGCCGCCGCCGCCCGCAGGCTCACCTACAGCGCCGGCGGCGATCCCGGCGCCGACCTCCGCGCCACCCGGGTCGACGCCGGCCCCGAGGGGGTGAGGCTGGCCGCCGAGACGCCCTGGGGCGAGGTCGAGGTGCGGCTCCGGCTGGCGGGACGGTTCAACGCCGCCAACGCTCTCGCCGCGCTGGCCACCGCCTGCGCCACCGGCGCCCGCCTCGAGGACGCCGCGGCCGGCCTGGAGCGGCTGGAGCGGGTGGGCGGCCGGATGGAGCGGGTCGACCTCGGCCAGCCCTTCGGGGTGGTGATCGACTACGCCCACACCGCCGAGGCGCTGCGCACCGTGCTCGGCGAGCTGCGGGCGGCGACCCGGGGGCGGCTCTGGGCGGTCTTCGGCTCGGCGGGCGAGCGCGACGCCGAGAAGCGGCCGGCGATGGGCGAGGTCGCCGCCCGGCTCGCGAACGCGGTGGTGCTCACCGACGAGGATCCGCGCGGCGAGGACCGGGAGCAGATCCTCGAGGAGATCGCCGCCGGGGCGCGGGCCGCGGGCATGCGCGACCAGGCCGACCTGTTCCTCGTGCCCGACCGGGCCAGCGCCGTCGCCCATGCGGTCGAGCACGCCCGTCCCGGCGACACCGTGCTGCTGGCGGGCAAGGGGCACGAGAGCTGCATCCTCACCGCGTCGGGAAGCGTGCCCTGGGACGAGCGCGCCACCGCCGAGGAGGCGGTGCGGCGCTGGCTCCGCCGCCACCGCGGCTGACCCGGGCCGCGACCGCCCCCTCCTCACATCGGTTTACCGGTGTTCACCGGGATCGACCATGGCCCGTTCATACACTTCGCCTCGGATGCCGGCAACCCCGGCCCTGTGCCTGGGAGTTCGTGTTGATGATGCCGGAGACCGCTGCCGCCCTCGCGAGGCCGAGTGCCGCCGAGAGGAAGCCTCCGCGCACCCTCGGCCGGCTGCGGGCGGCGCGCACCCTGCACGTCAAGCTCACCGGCGCGATGCTCGCGGTGGAGTACGTCAGCCGCGCCAACAGCGGCCTGGTCGCCGTCTGCGAGGACATCTTCGTCTGCCTCGCGCTGCTCACCATCACCGTCGGCCTGGTGCTCCCGGGGATGATCGGCCACGCCGTCGGCCAGGTGGCGCGCGCCGCCGACCGCCTGGCCACCGGCACCCTGGCGGACTTCACCCTGGCCATGGAGGCCTTCGGCGAGGGCGACCTGGGCCGCGCCCGCGCCACCCTCGACGTCGAGCCGGTGGTGGTGCACGGCCGCAACCAGATCGGCGCCCTGGCGACCAGCTTCAACACCATGCTGGGGGAGGTGTCGCGGGCCACCGTGGCCCTCGACGCCGCCCGCGACCAGCTCCAGCGCCAGCGCGACCACCTGGAGCAGCTCGCCTTCCACGACCCGCTCACCAACCTTCCCAACCGCTCGCTGTTCGGCGACCGGGCCCGGCGCGCGGTGCGCCGGCTGAGCGGCCAGGAGGGCCGGGTCGCGATGCTGCTCCTCGACCTGGACAACTTCAAGACGGTGAACGACAGCCTCGGGCACGCCGCCGGCGACCGGCTGCTCATCGAGGTGGCCGATCGGCTGCGCACCGTGGTGCGCCCCGGCGACACCACCGCCCGCCTCGGCGGCGACGAGTTCGCCATGCTGCTGGAGGACCTGTCCGGCCGCGACGACGCGCTGCTGGCCGCCGAGCGCATCCTCGGCACCTTCCGCCGCCCCTTCCGCATCCAGGACCGGGAGATCGTGGTGCGCGCCAGCATCGGCGTGGCCATCGCCGGCGAGGAGTGCATCGGCGCCGAGGAGCTGCTCCGCAACGCCGACGTCGCCATGTACGCCGCCAAGGAGCAGGGGAAGGCCCGCTGCACGGTGTTCTCGGGCAGCCTCCACTCGGCCGCGCTGGATCGCCTCGCGCTCGAGCAGGACCTGCGCACCGCGATCGCCCGGGACCAGTTCCAGCTCGTCTACCAGCCCCAGCTCGAGCTCGCCACCCGGCGGATCGCCGGCGCCGAGGCGCTGATCCGCTGGGAGCACCCCACCCGCGGGCTGGTGATGCCCCACGAGTTCATCCCCCTCGCCGAGGAGATCGGGCTCATCGTCGACCTCGACGACTGGGCGGTGCGCACCGTGTGCCGCCAGCTCGCCCGCTGGAGCGCCAGCGGGCTGCCGCCGCTGCGGGTCGCCGTCAACCTCTCCGGCCGCGAGTTCGACGACCCCGGCCTGGCGGACCGCATCGAGCGCGCCCTCCGCGACTTCGGGGTGCCGGCGTCGGCGCTGGAGATCGAGCTCACCGAGAGCGTGGCGGTGCGCCAGCCGCAGGAGGCGCTGGCCGCGCTCGAGCAGCTGCGCGCCCTCGGTGTCCAGGTCGCCATCGACGACTTCGGCACCGGCTACTCGGTGCTCAGCAGCCTGCAGCGCTTCCCCGTGGACCGCCTCAAGATCGACCGCTCCTTCGTCGAGCGCATCGGGCCCGACGGGGGCGACGCGCCGATCATGGCGGCGATGATCACCATGGGGCACGCCCTCGGCCTGGAGGTGGTCGCCGAGGGGGTGGAGACCGCCGAGCAGCTCGGCTACCTGGAGGAGCACGGCTGCGACCTGGTCCAGGGCTACCTGCTCAGCCATCCGCTGACCGCGGCG
>JAXDLS010000170.1:0-5344 GCA_034666485.1 Chloroflexota bacterium | reverse complement strand
GCCGCGGGGAGGAAGGGCCGCCACGCCGCCGCCGTGCCCACGCCGTGGTGGAGCCAGACCGTGGCGGGGGCTCGCCCGGGGTGCTCCTCGACGTGGATCTCCATCGCCGTCCAGTCTCCCACGCGGGGACGCCGGCACCGTCCCCACACCCGTCCGCGAAGTTGCCCGCGGGGCGCGGTCATACTCACCCACCGATGCGACGGATCCTGGTCGCGGCCCTCACCGGGCTGCTCGCCGCCGCCCTCGCGCCCGCCGGCGGGGCGCGGGCGTCCCTCCTCCCCGAGCCGCCGCTCTCCGGGGCGCAGGGGGTGCTGCCTCGGCCGGCGCCGCCTGCGCTCCCGGGCCCCACCCCCCGGCTGCCGGCACTCACCCTGCCGGCGCGGCCCGGCGCCGCCGCCGCCGGCGGGCGGCACCGGCAGAGCCTCAGCAGCGCGCTGGCGCTGGGGCTGCCCGGGCTCGACGCCGTGGGTGGGGAGGGGGACGACGCCGGGGTCCGCGACGCCTTCCCCGGCACCGGCGTGCCCCGTCCGCCCGCCAACCTCAGCCCCGACGTGCTGGTCAACCAGGACCGCTCGGCGATGCCCCACAACGAGACCGCGGTGGCGATCAACCCGCGCAACCCGCAGAACATCGTGGTCGGCGCCAACGACTACTCGCTCGGCTTCGGCAGCTCCGGCTTCTACACCAGCTTCGACGGCGGCCAGAGCTTCTTCGGCGGGGTCCTGCCGCTGCCCTCGGTGATCTTCACGCCGCCGGTGCCGGCGCTGCCCAGCCCGGTGCCGCCGGTGCCGAAGACGCCGGTGGCCCTGGACGGCGGCGGCGACCCCGCCGTCGCCTTCGACCGCGACGGCGTCGCCTATTACGCGGAGATCAACTTCCACCGCACCGGCTGCGTCAGCGGCATCTTCGTCCTCCGCTCCACCAACGGTGGCCAGACCTGGAGCCGGCCGCTGTTCGGTGAGCCTCAGCCGGGCGACACCCGGCGCAGCGGGGACGGCGTGGTGGCGGTGAACGCCAACGACGACGACTGCCAGATCTTCTACGACAAGGAGTACATCGCCACCGGTCCGCGTCCCGCCGGCGTCGCCGTCGACCCCCGGGCCGACCGGGCCCACCTCTCCTCCGACCGCCTCTACATCGTCTACTCCGAGTTCACTCAGGTGCCACCGCTGGCGGTGCAGCCCTACGTGGCCCCGGCCCTGACCGTGGGCTCGCCGACCTTCCTCTCCACCTCGGACGACCAGGGGCGCCACTGGAGCACGCCGGTCTACGTCGACGGCGCCAGCCACACCCTCTGCCGCTCCGGCAGCCTGGGCAACGTGGCCCTGCCCTCACCGCTGCCCACCCTCCAGGCCCCGCTGAGCGTCGGCCTGCCCCCGGCCCCACCGGGCATCGACATGTGCGTCGACAGCCAGGGCGCGGTGCCCACCGTCGACCCCCGGACCGGCGCCGTCCACGTCGTGTTCGCCAACGGCGACAACCCCGCCTGTCCCAGCGGCCAGGTGCTGGTGGTCTCCTCCCGCGACGGCGGGGTGGGCTGGACGCGCGAACCCAGCCAGGCGGCCTGCCTGGTGGCGCCGCTCCCCCAGGCGACCGACCAGGTCTGCTCACAGGAGCCCGCCGGCCAGGACATCGTGAGCGGCTACTGCTTCCGGGTTCCGGGCGCGACCCAGCAGTCGGTCACGGTGAACCCGCTGGACGGCAGCGTCCACGTCGCCTACCAGGACAACCGCAACGGCGGCAGGGACTGGGATGCGAGCGGACCCGGGGCGAAGCCCTCGGACCTCGACATCCTCACCACCGCCTCGCAGGACGGCGGCCGCACCTGGGGGACGGCGGTCCGGGTGAACCAGGACCCGCCCGGCGACCACCGTGACCAGTTCTTCCCCTGGTCGGCGTACGGGCCCGACGGCACCCTCTACGTCTCCTATCTCGACCGCGCCCTGGACCCGACCGGCCGGCTGATCGGCCGCAGCCTGGCGGTCTCCCACGACGGCGGCGCCACCTTCCGGGCGCGGGCGATCTCCAGCGGCCTCTTCGACGGCAACCTCGCCTTCCGCAAGGGCAGCTTCCTCGGCGACTACACGGGGATCGCCGCCGGCGCACTGGGGTCGTTCACCGCCTGGCCGGACACCCGACGCGCCGGCACCTTCGTCGCGGGTGACAACCCCACCGACCTGTGGTCCGACATCGTCGGCTACGCCAGCGCCCCGGGCAGCGCCGACCCCCGTCCACGCTCCGGCCCGCCCGCCTCCACCTCCGCCGGCGCGGTCGCGGTTGGCGGCGGCGCTCCGCCGGCGCCGCGCACCCCCGCCGGGGACGTGCCCGCCGCCACCGGCGGTCCCGGCCCGGGCGCGGCCTCACCCGCGACCGCGGCCGGGCCGCTCGCCGCGACGGTGCCGGTGCGCTCGCGGATGGGCGATGCGCTCGGCGGCTTCCTCTGCGGGCTGGTGGTGATGGCCGCCTCCTCGCTCGGCGCCCGCCGGCGCCGCCGTGCGCGCGGCTGACGCTCCGGGTTTTCCACACCTACTGCCAGGCGCCCCCGCGGAGCCGTATGCTCCGTTTCCGAGGTGCGCATCGTGGGTAGCCATACATCCCGGTCACGAGATGGGACCCGCACGGCTCTGAGCGATGGAAGTTGCGCGCGGGTCGGTCGAAGTGGTGGGATTCAGGGCGAGGGGGACCGTCATTGCCGGTGCGATCGGCTGCGCGTGCCTCCGAGGGGAAGGAGCTAGTGGGAGCAGAGCAGGGCACCGGATATGAGGACGGGGTTGCGCAGATGCGTCGTGTCCTCGACCAGATGTCGGCGGAGGTGGCCGTCCTCGATCCTCCGGCGCCGTCCCAGCCGGAGCTGAGCGCGGCCCCGCCGGCGGCACCGGCGGCGGCGCGCCGGCGGCGCGCCCGGTCACGTCCGGCGCCCCCCGAGGAGACGGTGGCCGGCGCGGTGGATGCCTCCGCGCCGGCGCCGGCGCTGGTGACCACGCCTCCGCCGGTGGCGTCCGCGGAGGCGGCCGAGGTGGAGGCCGGGGTGGCCGCCCCCGCCGAGGGCTCGCCGCCGGCCCCCCGCCTGTGGCACCGGTGGCGCCGCCGGTGGCTGCGGCCGCTCCTGACCGGGCTCGCGGTGATGGTGCTCAGCGTGGGCCTCTGGCGCGTCTTCGACGCCGGGCTCCAGGGATGGCTGGTCGGCCTGGGCATGGACGACGAGCGCGGCGCGCTGCTCGGCACGCTGCTGGTGGCCGCCGGCTCCGCGGCGGTCGTGGTCGCCGCCGGAGGCGGCGCGCGCGCGGCCCGGGCCGGAGGCGTGCTGAGCCTGCTCGCCATCGAGATCGGTCCCTTCCTGGTGCGGGGCGCGCGCACCGCCACCACCGAGGGGCTCACCGCTCACCTGCGGGTGCAGGGCTGGATCCTCCAGCCGCTGGGCATGCTGCTCCTCGCCCTGCTGGCGGTCAGCGTCGGCGCCGCCCTCGGCCAGCTGCTGCGCAGCGACCTCGCCGGGCTGGTGCGGGCGGTGCGGCGGCGGCGCCGCGGCTGGGCGGGGCTCGGTGCGCTGCTGCTCTTCGCCGCGCTGGCGGTGGGGCCGGCGTTGACCGCGGTGCAGGACGGCCCGATCAGCGCCCTCTACGACTACTCCTCGCCGGCGACCGGCACCGCCCACGACGCCGGTGGCCCGGCGCTGGCGGCGGGCGGCGCCACCGTGCCCGGGACCCAGGGGAACCCCGCTCCGCGCGCCGCGTTCGCCGACATCCTGCCGGGACGCCAGCGTCCCGGGCACATCGAGTCCTTCAGCGTCGACAACCGGCCGGCGCTCGTCTACGTCCCGGGCGACTACGCCGTGGAGAGGAGCCGCGACTTCCCGGTCGTCTACTTCCTCCACGGCTATCCCGGCAACGAGGACAACTGGATCGGCGACGGCGCCCAGCTCCCCCAGGTGCTCGATCAGCTGATCGGCACCGGCGAGCTGCCGCCGGTGATCGCGGTGATGCCCAACGGCAACGGCCACGCGCTGAGCGATGCCGAGTGGGGCAACAGCGAGCGCGGCGACCGGGTCGAGGACTGGCTGGTCACCCAGGCCGTCCCCGCCGTGGACCGCCGCTACCGCACCCTGGGCGCCCCCTCCCGGGGCGTCGCCGGGCTCAGCTCCGGCGGCTTCGGCGCGGTGAACGTGGCGATGCGCCACCCCGACGTCTTCCGATGGGCGGCCAGCTACTCCGGCTTCTTCGACGCCCGCGCCGACATCTTCGGCGCCCTCACCCCGGCCAACAGCCCGAGGCTGATCGCGCTGCAGCTGCCCCCGGTGTCGCGGATGCCCCTGTTCCTCGGCGCCGGCGACAGCGACCGGGTGTACCTCGCCCAGCAGGCGAGCTTCGTCCAGGAGCTCGGCCACATGGACTGGCAGCCGGTGCACCAGGACCTGGTGGCCGGGGGCCACGGCTGGGAGGCGTGGCGCCTGGAGATGGTCCACAGCCTCCAGTGGCTGGGCGGCCTCTGGGGCTCCGACCCGGGGACGCCGCCGTGCCGGGCGACCTGCAATGGTTAGCGTCGACCCGCGGCTGCGCCGCCGCCTGCCCCAGAGCGCCACCGGCGCCGGCGTCCGCGGCGGTGCCGCCCTGGCCCTGATCGGCGCCTGGGCGGCCGTCCTCGCCGCCCGTCCCCACCTCATCCCGGGGCACGGCTCGACCCCGCCCGGGCTGGTGGTCGCCGGCACCGCGGCCGTCGCCGCGCTCGCGGTCGGCATCTGCCTCGGGCACCTGGTCGCCTGGTGGGTCACCGCCGGCGTGCTCTTCGCCGCCCTCAACGCCGCCGCGCACGCCCCGGTGCACCCCTGGCGCGCCGCCTGGCTGCTGGTCGGGGCGGCGGTGCTGCTGGTGCTCGCCTACCCGGTGCGTCGCGGAGCCGTCCCGGTCGGCGCCGGCCGCGGCCTGGCGGTCGCGGGGGTGGCCGCCCAGACCCTGGCGCTGGCCCTCGGTGCCCACACCCACGCGGGGCCCGTGCCGGTGCCCTTCCTGCTCGGCGGCCTCGCCGCCGGCGCCGTGGTGGCCCGCTGCCCGCGGGGCGGCCGGCTGCTCCGCAGCGTCACGCCCGGCGACCTCGAACGCGCCCGGAGCGCCCACGGACGCACCCACATCAGCTGCTTCGCCGGCACCCCGGACAAGCGGGCGGTCGAGCTCTCGGGCGGCGCGGTCGGCGCCTTCCGGACCGTCGGCGGGGTCGCCCTCTGCGTCGGTGACCCGCTCGCGCCGCCGGAGGCGCAGCCCGCGGCGATCGCCGAGCTCGTGGACGTGTGCTCCCGCCGCGGCTGGGAGCCGTGCTTCTACCAGACCGCCCCGGAGCTGCGCGGCGCCTA
>JAXDLS010000169.1:0-2791 GCA_034666485.1 Chloroflexota bacterium | reverse complement strand
CCTGGGCCGAGATCGAGGGCGAGATGGACGGCCACCCCTGGCTGGTCCCCAACAAGGGCAGGATCGGCTTCGGCCACGAGGACCATCTGCGCTTCGCCCCGGAGCGGCGCCGGCCGCTGCCGCTGCGCTGGCTGGCGGTGCGCGACGGCCGCGGCGAGTACCGGGCGGTCGGCGGGCTCGACCACCTGCGCCTGCGCGCCGAGCAGCTCGACCCCGCCACCGCGGCGGGCTTCGCCGCCGTGCTCCGCGCCCGCGGCGAGGACCCCGACGGCTTCCTCTGGTTCCCCGTCCACGCCTGGCAGTGGGACCACGTGGTCCTGCCGCTCTTCGCCGCCGACCTCGCCGGCGGCGACCTGGTGGTGCTCGGCGAGGCCGGCGACCTCCACCTCCCCCAGCAGTCGATCCGCACCCTCAGCAACGTCAGCGCGCCCCGGCGGCACTCGGTGAAGCTGCCGCTCAGCATCCTCAACACCCTCGTCTACCGGGGTCTGCCCACCGAGCGCACCCTGGCGGCGCCGGCCGCCACCGCCTTCCTGCTGGGGATCGTGGCCGGCGACCCCTTCCTCCGCGACCGCTGCCGGCTGGTGCTGCTCGGCGAGGTCGCCGCGGTCGCCGTCCCCCATCCCACCTACGAGGAGCTGGAGGGGGCGCCGTACCAGTTCCGCGAGCTGCTCGGCTGCATCTGGCGGGAGAGCCTGGAGGGGCGGCTCGACCCCGGCGAGCGGGCGATGACCATGGCCGCCCTGCTCCACGTCGACGCCGGTGGCGTCCCGGTGGTGGCGGCCCTGGTCGAGCGCTCCGGTCTGGGCCCCGCGGGATGGCTCGACGCCCTCCTGGAGGCGGTGCTGCCGCCGCTGCTCCACTTCCTCTACCGCTACGGGGTGGTCTTCTCGCCCCACGGTGAGAACGCCATCCTGGTGCACCGCGACGGCGTCCCCACCCGGCTGGCGATCAAGGACTTCGTCGACGACGTCAACGTCAGCGACCAGCCCCTGCCCGAGCTCGCCGGCATCGATCCCGAGCTGCGCTCGGTGCTGCTCGCCGAGCCCCCGGAGTGGCTCTGCCAGTTCCTCTGGGCGGCGCTCTTCGTCGGCCACCTCCGCTACCTCTCCGACCTGATGGAGGACCATCTCGGGCTCGGCGAGCGCGACTTCTGGGCGGCGGTGCGGCGCGCCGTGCTCGAGCACCAGGCGCGCTTCCCCGAGCTCACCGAGCGCTTCGCCCTCTTCGACCTGCTCGCGCCCCGCTTCGCCCGGATCTGCCTCAACCGCAACCGCCTGCTCCTCGACGGCTACACCGACCGGCCGGAACGGCCCCACGCCGCCACCTGCGGCACCGTGGCCAACGCCCTCGCCGAGACGGCCGAGGCGCTGGTGCGATGAGTGCCGCGGCGCCGGCGGCGGCACGGCTGCGGTGGGACTGCGCGGCGATGCGCTGGGAGGCGCCCCCGGCCGGCCCGCTCGCCGAGGGCTGGACCGCCTGCGCCGACCTGCTCGTCCCCGGGTCGCCGGAGCTCGAGCGCCAGCTCGCCCTGGTCGGCAGCCGCCAGCAGACCGCGCGGATGTCGGTCTGCGCCTCGCTCTTCCTCGAGCGCTACGCCTGGGCGCTGGCCACCGCCGCCTTCGGCAGCCTGCTCGGGGAGGGGAGGCTGCCCGACCTCGACGCCGCCAACGTGGCCGTCCACCTGGACGGCGAGGGCTTCGTCGACGCGCTGCTGCTCACCGACCCCGGCCTTGCGCCCGCCACCCCCGGCGCGGCGCTCGAGCCCCTGGCCCGTGGCCTGCTCTGCGGCCATCTGCTGACCCTGGTCGAGCGGCTCGCCGAGCGCCCCGTCCACCGCGGCCGCCGCGCCCTGCACTGCCTCGTGGTCGACGCGCTCGCCGCCGGCATCGCCGGCGCCGCCCAGGCCGCCGGGACCTCCGCCGGGGAGGCCGCGGTGCTCACCCTGGCGGTGGGGCTGATGCTCGGCACCCCGCCGGCGCTCTGCCCCCGGCTCCTCGGCGTCGACGGCCGGCTGGTGCGGAAGCGGGCGGTCTGCTGCCTGCTCCACACCGAGCGTGCCGTCCACTGCGCCACCTGCCCGCACCTCTCCGACGAGGAGACCGCCTGCCGGGTGCGCCTCCTCTCCACGACCGCCTGAGGAACAATGGGCTGGTGAGCAGCCCGCGTCCCACGCTCCCCTTCACCGCGCTGGTCGGCCAGGAGTCGATGAAGCAGGCCCTGGTGCTCAACGCCATCACCCCGGCGATCGGCGGGGTGCTGATCCGGGGCGAGAAGGGCACCGCCAAGTCGACGGCGGTCCGGGCGCTGGCGCGGCTGCTGCCGGACCTGGAGGTGGTCGCCGACTGCCGCTACGGCTGTCCCCCCGACCAGCCCGAGGTGCAGTGCGCCGACTGCCGGGCGCGGGTGGCGGCGGGGGAGGAGCTGCCCCGGGCCCGGCGGCAGATGCGGGTGGTGGAGCTGCCCATCAACGCCTCCGAGGACCGGGTGGTGGGCACCATCGACATCGAGGCGGCGATCAAGCGGGGCGAGCGCCGGTTCGAGCCCGGGGTGCTGGCGGAGGCGAACCGGAACATCCTCTACGTGGACGAGGTGAACCTGCTCGACGACCACCTCGTGGACGTCCTCCTCGACGCCGCCGCCATGGGCGTGAACCTCGTGGAGCGGGAGGGGATCTCGATGTGGCACCCCTCGCGGTTCATCCTGGTGGGGACGATGAACCCGGAGGAGGGCGAGCTGCGCCCGCAGCTGCTCGACCGCTTCGGGCTCTGCGTCGACGTGCGCGGCCTGC
>JAXDLS010000168.1:0-3206 GCA_034666485.1 Chloroflexota bacterium | reverse complement strand
GAGTTGAGTGTCTGCGCGTAGTGCGTGACGAGCACCGGGAACGCGTTCGCCTGCGCGTCGGAGAACGTGAGGGTGTGGGTCCGGGGGTCATAGCGGTTGGTCCGGAAGTCCTCGCGGGTACGGCGGGCCGCCGAGTCCGAGGCCGGGCCTCCGTAGCCGCTGCGCACCACGGTGGCCGACCGGTGCAGGTAGTCGGCGGTGAAGTCGGGCCCCAGGTAGGCACCGTGGCCGAAGATCGACCCGTACTCCATGAGGCCGTTGCGCAGGAACACGTCCTGCCCCGCGTGGATGTCGGCGCCGGTGAACACGACCCGCCCGGTGGCCGTCACCACCGTCTGCGGGATCGGCGGGTCGGACCGGTAGGTCAACCAGCCCATCAGCACGAGACCGAACAGGCCGGTCAGAGCGACCAGGGCCGACAGCTGGATCCAGGCCTTCGACAGGAGCATGCCGCGCCGGGTCCCGGGCTCCCCGAACAGGGCGGGCGCTGCGGTCACGGCAGCTCGGCCACGGTGAGGAACACAGCCGAATCCTCCGGGGACAGTTTCTCCACGAGGGCCTCTCCCGTGGAATCCGCAGGCATGGGCGACGGCCCGTGTAGCATGCCCTCCCGTGCGGGATGTCGCCGAGCGGGCCCTCGACGAGGCGGTGGTCGCCGGCGCCTCGTACGCCGACTGCCGGGTGGTGGTCCGCACCGTCCAGGCCGTCGAGGTCAAGAACGGCCGGGTGGCGCGGGTCGCCCTCCACGACGACGAGGGCGTGGGCGTGCGGGTCATCGCCGACGGCGCCTGGGGCTTCGCCGGCATCGACCGCGTCGACGCCCGTGGCGTCGAGGAGGCGGTGCGCCGGGCGGTGCGCATCGCCCGCGCCGGGGCCCGCCTGCGCAGCGCCCCGGTGCGGCTGGCGCCGCTCACCCCTGCCAGCGGCGAGTACCACACGCCGGTGGGCATCGACCCCTTCACGGTCTCGCTGGAGCGCAAGATCGAGGTGCTGCTCGCCGCCGACGCCGCCATGGCCCGGGTGCCGCGGGTGACGGTGCGCGACAGCTCGCTCGAGTTCGTCCGCGAGCGGCGGCTCTTCGCCAGCAGCGAGGGGGCGCGGCTGGAGCAGACCATCGTCGAGTCCGGCGGGGGCATGGACGCCACCGCCACCAGCGACGACGAGGTGCAGACCCGCAGCCACCCCAACAGCTTCGGCCGCCACCAGCTCTGCGCCGGCTGGGAGGCGATCGAGGAGATGGCCCTCCCCGACCACGCCGAGCGGATCGCCGGCGAGGCCGCGGCGCTGCTCACCGCCGACCCCTGCCCGGCGGGGCGGATGACCCTCATCCTCGACGGCACCCAGGCGGCCCTGCAGGTCCACGAGTCCTGCGGCCACCCCACCGAGCTCGACCGGGTGCTCGGCGACGAGGCCGCATTCGCCGGCACCTCCTTCCTCACGCCCGACCTGCTCGGCAGCTTCCACTACGGCTCCGAGGCGGTGACCATCGTCGCCGACGCCACCGCCCCGCGCGGCCTGGGCACCTTCGGCTGGGACGACGAGGGGGTGCCCGCCGAGCGCACCGTGCTGGTCGACCGCGGGCTCTTCAGCGGCTACATGTCCTCCCGCGAGACCGCCGCCGTCTTCGACCGGCCGAGCAGCGGCACCATGCGCGCCGACGGCTGGTCGCGGCTGCCGCTGATCCGGATGACCAACGTCAACCTCGAGCCGGGCGAGTCCTCGCTCGAGGAGATGATCGCCACCACCGAGCACGGCGTGTACCTGGAGACCAACCGCTCCTGGAGCATCGACGACCGCCGCCTCAACTTCCAGTTCGGCTGCCAGAACGGCTGGGAGATCCGCGACGGGCGCCGGGTGCGGCTGGTGCGCAACCCCCTCTACCGGGGCATCACCCCCGAGTTCTGGCGCTCCTGCGACGCGGTCGCGGGGCCGGACGAGTGGCGGATGTGGGGGGTGGTGAACTGCGGCAAGGGCGAGCCCATGCAGGCGATGCACGTGGGCCACGGCGCCGCCCCCTGCCGCTTCCGCGACGTGCAGGTCGGCCCTGCCTGATGCTGCGCCGCTCCCCGGAGGAGTGCCTGGCGCTCGCCGACGCGGTGCTCGCCGCCGTGCCCCACGGCGAGGCCGAGGTGCTGGTCACCGAGGACGACCTGGCGCTGACCCGGTTCGCCCGCAACATCGTCCACCAGAACGTCGCCGAGACCGGCCTCAGCCTGCGTCTGCGGCTCGTCGCCGGCGGCCGGGTGGGGGTGGCCGAGCTGCGCGGCGGTGCCGCGGACGCGATCGAGCGGCTGGTGCGCAACGCCGAGGAGGCCCGGCGGCTGGCCCCGGCCCAGGACGACCTCGCGCCGCTGCCCGAGCCCGGCGGCGGCGACGGCCCCTGCGGCTGGAGCGACGCCACCGCCGCCGCCACCCCGGAGCAGCGCGCCGAGGGGGTGGCGACGGTCATCGCCGCGGCGGCGGCGCGCGGCCTCGAGGCCTTCCGCGCCCTCAGCACCCGGTCGACCCGGCGCGTGGTGGTCAACAGCCGCGGCCTGCGCCGCCACGGACAGGTCACCGCCGCCAGCCTGAGCTCGGTGGTCCGCGGCGACGACGGGGCCGGCTACGCCGACCGCCACGCCGTCGACGTCGACGACCTCCACCCCGCGGCGGTCGCCACCGAGGTGGTCGAGACCGCCGAGCGCAACCAGGGGGCGCGACCGGCGGAGCCCGGGGAGTACGAGGTGGTGCTCGCCCCCTACGCCGTCCAGGAGCTGGTCGCCTACCTCTCGTACATCGGCTTCAGCGCCCTCGCGGTGCAGGAGCACCGCAGCTTCATGCGCCGCGGCGAGCGGCTGATGAGCCCCGAGGTGGGGATCCGCGACGACGCCGCCGACCCGCTGGTGCGGCCGTTCCCCTTCGACTTCGAGGGGGTGAGCACCCGCCGGGTGACCTTCATCGAGCAGGGGATCTGCCGCGACGTGGACCACGACACCCCGACCGCGATCCGCGACGGGGTCGCCTCCACCGGCCACGCGCTTCCCCAGCCCAACACCGTCGGGCCCTGGGCCACCCACCTGGTCATGGACCCGGGCACGACGCCGGTGCCCGAGCTCATCGCCGGGGTCCGCCGCGGCCTCTACGTCACCCGCCTCTGGTACGTGCGGGTGGTCCACCCGCTGCGCACGGTGATCACCGGGATGACCCGCGAGGGCACCTTCCTCATC
>JAXDLS010000167.1:0-9856 GCA_034666485.1 Chloroflexota bacterium | reverse complement strand
CGCGTATCGCGCCACGGGGACGGTTCGGGTGCTCGGCCAGGTGGCCACCGGGATCACCGGGCTCGCGGTCACGCCCGCCGACGAGGTCAGCACCGACGCGGCCCTGATGACCCAGGCGCCGCTTCTCGCCAGGGTGATCACCGAGCTGACGCTGCCGATGCGGCTGGACGAGCTGCAGCGCGAGGTCTCGGCGACGCCCGACAGCAAGGGAGAGCTCATCGACGTGACCGTCGTCGACGCCGTCCCGCGGCGCGCAGCGCTGATCGCCAACCGCCTGATGGAGGATTTCACCGCCCAGGTCTCCGATCTGGTCAGCGCCCGGGCGCTGAAGAAGTCGACCGCGTACGAGACCGAGGACGCCCGGCTGGTGCACGACCTCCAGGATGCGCAGGCGCGCCTGCTCGCCGCCCAGCGGGCGGGCCGGGACGTCACCGGACCGAGCCGGGACGTGGAGACGACGACGAACCTCCTGGCGCAGGAGCGAGCGCTCTACAGCGGTTTCCTGGTGGGCGTCGGGAACGCCGTCGACGACCTGGTCGTGGTGACGGCGCCGGCGAGCGTGCCGGCGCAGCCGATCGCCAGGGCGACCGTGAGCCATGTCCTGCTCGGCGCCCTGGGCGGTCTCGCCGTCGCCATCGGCATCGTCCTCCTTCTCGAGCGCGTCGATCCCCGGCTGCGTGATGCGGACGACGTCAGGGAGAGGCTGGGGCTGCCCACCGTCGGCGCCATCCCGAGGCTGCCGCGGCGGCGTTCCGGGAGGGACGGTCGCCGGAGCCGTGCGGCGGCGACACCGGCCGCCGCCGAGGCCTACGGACGGCTGCGCGCCAACCTGCTGGGCGGTCCGGGGTCGGCCTGCCCCGCCAGCCTGGTGGTGACCTCTCCGTCCCCGAGCGAGGCGAGCTCGCTGATCGCCGCCGGGCTCGCCGAGGCGCTGGCGCGGGCGGGCCGGCGTGTCGTCCTGGTCGATGCCGACATGCGCCACCCGGCGCAGCATCACCACTTCGGCAAGCCCCTCGAGCCCGGCCTCGCCGAGCATCTGGCCTGTCCGGAACGGGGGAGGCCGGCCCTCATGGCCCATCTCACGAGCACCGCCGACCTCACGGTGGTGACCGCCGGCCTCGCCCCCGACGACCCCGCGGGGCTGCTCGCCTCCCGCCGGCTCCGGGCGCTGGTCCGGGCTCTCGAGCGCCGACACGACGTCGTCGTCATCGCCGCGCCGGCGGTCGCCCCGGTGCCGGATCCCCTCTCCATCGCCGCCTGCGCATCGGCCACGCTGCTGGTGGTCGTGGCGGACCAGACCGGGGTGTCGGCGGCGATGCGGGCGGTGGATGCGCTGCGCGGTGTCGGCGGCGAGGTGCTCGGGGTCATCCTCGACCGGGCGAGCGGCACCGTCCTCACCCAGGTGACCGGCTGCGCCGGGAACCGCCCACCCCGTCCGGTGGGCGAGGCCTTCGCCGCCGCCTACGAACCGGTCACGCCCGACGGAACCGATGGAGCGGCGGGTCCCGAGATGGCGCCGCGGCCGGCCGCCTGCCCATGAGCCAGCTCGCGACGACCAGGGCGCCGGCGGTGGAGGTCGCCGTTCCGCGGGCGGTTGCGCTGGCGCTGGGCCTGGTCGCGACCGTGGCCGTCGTCGCCGCCGTCGAGACGCTCGCCAACGCCACCAGCGTCGTCCTCGGCCTGGTGGGTGTCGCCGCGCTCGTGCTGGGCACCGCCGTCCTCGCCAGGCCGATGATCGGGCTGTACGCGCTCGCCCTGGCCGTTCCCCTCGAGGGGATCATCGTGCCCGGCGGGGGCACCCTGCTGTCTCCTGCGAAGGCGCTCCTCGTGGTCACCGGGCTGTCCACCGGCGTCCGGCTCCTTCTCACCCGCACCGGTCAGCGGTGGCACCCGGCGCATCTCGGCTTCGGCGTCCTGCTCGCGGACCTCGCCCTCGGCACGCTCGTCGCCGAGGACCCCTTCACCGTGGTGAAGATCCTCGCCATCTGGACGGCGGTGTTCCTCGTCAGCCTCCACGTGGCCCTCCTCGGACCGCGCGAGGTGCGGCGGATCCTCGCCTGCATGGTGGTGAGCGGCGGCGTCGTCGGGGCAGTCGCCCTCGTGACCCAGCGCGCCCAGGAGCTCATCGACGGCGGCGCCGTGGTCAGCGGGCGTGCCCAGGCGGTCTTCGCGCACCCGGGCGTGCTCGCCTTCTTCCTGGTTCTCCAGCTGCCCGTCGGCGTCGTGCTCGCGGTCAGCGGACCTCGCCGCCTGCGTCCGCTGATGGCGATCTGCGCGGTCATCGCGGCCGTCGCGCTGCTCCTGACGCTGACCCGCTCGGCGATCATCGGCGCCGGCTGCGGCCTCCTCCTGCTCGTGCTGCTGTCCTCGTCGCGGCGAGCCGTGCTCGTCGTGGCGCTCGCCACGGTGGCGGCCCTGGCCATGGCATCCTCGCTGTCGGGCGAGCTCGGCATCGTCGCGACGCGACTGGCCACGGTCAGCGACGGCCTCGACACCGGCGGTCAGCGGGCGGAGATCTGGGCCACAGCCCCGCGGATCATCGCGGACCACCCGCTGCTCGGGGTGGGGGCCGGCAACTTCGGCGTGGTGTCCTCCCAGTACGGGCTGCACGACCTCGACGGCTCGACCACCACCCTCCTCCCGTTCGACCACGCCCACAACGTCCCGCTCACCATCGGCGCCGAGCAGGGGATCCCCGGGCTGGCGGCCCTGGCGATCTTCGGGCTCGGCTGCCTGTCGCTCATGCTCCGCGCCGTGCGCCGGCGCGGGATCGCCGACCGCCAGCTGGCGCTGGGGCTCACCGCGGCGCTGCTCGGGCTTGCCGTCGTCGGCGCCACCGACTTCCCGGTGCGCACCGACGTCATCATCGCCGCCGCGATGATCGACGTCGGCGCGTTGATCGCCCTGGTGCGACATGGGGCGTGAGCGCGCGCGGCGGCGGGTGCTGCAGGTGTTCGAGCCGCCGGACGGCGGGGTCGCCGAGAACGTCATGCAGCTCGCGCTCGGCCTGGGCGGCCACGGCTGGGATGTCACCGTCGCCGGCCCCGTCGGCTCGCAGATCGCCGGGCGCCTGCGCGCCGCGGACGTGCCCGTGGTCGAGATCGACGCGCTGCGCCGTGGATACCGCAGCGCGCGGCGGGAGGCGATCGCCCTCGCCGGCCTGGTTGGCATCCTCCGCCGCGGCCGGTTCGACCTCGTCCACTGTCACTCCTCGAAGGCGGGGGCTCTGGGCCGGGTGGCGGCCGCGCTGGTCGGCCTGCCGAGCGTCTACAGCCCGCACTGCTACGGCTTCGTCGGCGATGTCGGCCGCCTCCGCAGGTCCGCCGCCGCGGCCGTCGAGCGGACCCTGGGACACGCCACCTCGGCGATCATCTGCGCCTGCCAGGACGAGCGACGCCGCGCCCTCGACGCCCGCGTGGCCCCGCCGGCCCGGCTCCGCGTCGTCTACCACGGCTGTTCGCCGTGCCCGCCGCCGGAGATCGACGGCGAGCTGGCACGCTTTCGCGGCGACGGCCTGCTGGTGGTGGCGGTGACGGCGCTGCGCTCGCAGAAGCGCATCGACGTCCTCATCGACGCGGCTCCGCGAGTGCTCCGCGACGTGCCCGACGCCCGGATCGCGGTGGTCGGGAACGGGCCCGTCCGCGACCAGCTGGTCGCACGCGCCGCAGGGCTCGGCCTGCTCGACGGAGGGCGATTCACCTTCCTCCCGTTCCGGCCGCCGAGCGCCCGCTTCCTTCACGCCGCGGACGTGTTCGTGCTGCCGTCCGCGTGGGAGGGGCTTCCCATCGCCCTCCTCGAGGCCCTCGCCTGCGGGCGAGCCCACGTGGCCACCGACGTCGGCGGGAACTCCGAGGTGGTCACCCCGGAGACCGGCATCCTGGTGCCCTCCGGTGATCCCGGGGCGCTGGCGACCGCCCTCGCCGAGCTGCTCGTCGACGACCGCCGGCGGCGCCGCGCCGAGGTGGCGGCGCTACTCCGGCACCGCGAGCTCTTCCTCCTCGACAGGATGGTCGCCGAGACGGCCGGCGTCTATGCCACGGTGGCCGGCTGACATGCGGCGCGTTCTCATGGTCTGCGCGCCGGCCGACGGCGGTGCACCGGAGTGCGCCACCGAGCTGGCGACGCGCCTGGGGGCGCACGGATGGGAGGCGGAGTTCGCCGGCCCCGCCGAGGCGCGGCGGTACGCACGGCTCGAGGGCGCCGGGGTGCCCGTCCACCGGCTCACCCTCCTCCCCGGGTACGGGCACCCCGCCGCCGCGGCGCGGGCGACGGCCGCCCTGACCCGGCTGCTGCGCACCCGCCGCTTCGACCTCGTCCACTGCCACTCGGCACCCTCCGGCGTCGGCGGGAGGATCGCGGCCAGCCGGGCGGGAGTGGCCTCGGTCTACTCGCCGCACGCCTTCCCCTTCGTCGGCGAGTTCG
The DNA here is from genome assembly GCA_034666485.1 of Chloroflexota bacterium. Lineage (GTDB taxonomy): Bacteria > Chloroflexota > Dormibacteria > Aeolococcales > Aeolococcaceae > CF-96. The sequence continues at coordinate 5,434 of JAXDLS010000167.1, read as the reverse complement.
GGGGGGCCAGGCGGCTGGCCGCCGGCCTCGTCGAGAGGGCCCTGGCCCGGATCACCACGCTGCTCACCTGCTGCTGCGAGGAGGAGCGCCGTCAGGCGCTGGCGCACACGCTGCTCCCGCCCGACCGCCTGCGGGTCGTCCCCAACGGCGTCCCCGCCTCTCCCGACGTGCCGGCGCCCGGCTTCCTGGCGCGGATGCGCGACCGCGGGCCGGTGGTCGTCGCCGTCGCACACCTCCGCCGCCAGAAGCGGCTCGACGTGCTCGTCGACGCGGCGCCGCGCATCCTCCGTGAGGTCCCGTCGGCGCGCATCGCCATCGTCGGGGACGGACCCACCGGACCAGCGCTGCGAGCACAGGCCCGGCGCCTCGGGCTCGCCGGCGACGACCGGTTCCTGATCACCGGCTTCGTGCCGCCGGCGGCACGCTACCTGCGCGCCGCGGATCTCTTCGTCCTCTCGTCGGGATGGGAGGGCCTGCCCATCGCGCTCCTGGAGGCGCAGGCGTGCGGCATCCCCCAGGTCGCCACCGATGTCGGCGGGGTGGGCGAGGTGGTCACCCCGCGGACCGGGCGGCTGGTCGCACGCGGCGACCCCGGAGCGCTCGCCGAGGCCGTCGTCTCGGTGCTCCGCGATGACGGCCTCCGCGCGCGGATGCGCACCGGCTCGCTGCGGTCGTGGACCGAGAGCTTCACCGTCGAGCGCATGGTCGCCGGGTACGCCGCGGCGTACGAGGAGGCGCTGTGTCGAGGCGCCGTCGCCGGCCGGTCGGGGCGAGGCAGGTGAGCGTGGTGCCGGTCACCGCCCGCGTGGTGCCGATCGAGAGCGTGGGCGCGAGGCTGTACGGCGCCTGGTGCGAGCTCGCGGAATGGGCGGCGGAGCCGAATCCGTTCCACCACCCCGACCTCGCCGTCCCCGGGGCGCGCTGCCTGGGGGATGGCGGGGAGGCGCTGCTCGCCGTCGAGCGCGGTGGCGAGCTGCTCGGCTGCCTGCCGGTGCGCCCCCTCCGGCGGTGGCACGGCGTGCCGGTCCACGGCATCGCATCGTGGCGCCACGACTACTGCCTGCTCGGCACCCCGCTGACGCGCCCGGACTCGCTGGAGATGTCGGCGCGAGCGATGGTGGGAGCGCTCGCCGGAGCCCGCTGCGGGGGAGGCCTCGTCGCGCTGGAGGAGATGGGCGGCGACGGCCCGGTGACCGGGGCGCTCGTCACCGCGATGGCGGAGCGCGGCCTGTCCCGCGTCGAGTGGGAGAGCCACGAGCGCCCGGTGCTGCGCTGTCCCGACGGCGGTGGCACCGTCCCCGCCGCGGGCGGTGAGCGGATCGACCGTCTGGCACGCGCGCGCCGCGCGCTCGAGCGCACCCTCGGGGTCGCCGTCCGCGTCGTCGACCGGTCGGAGGACGTGGCCGCTCGCGAACGCTTCCTCGCGCTGGAGGCGGCCGGGTGGAAGGGCCGGGCCGGCACGGCGATGGCCTGCCGTCCGCGCCACGCGGACTTCTTCCGCGCCACCACCGCCGCCTTCGCGGCCCGCGGCCGGCTGCAGATCCTCAGTCTCGAGGCCGGGACCCGGCCGATCGCGATGAAGTGGAACCTGGTCGCCGGTGGAGCGGTCTTCCACGTCAAGGCGGCATACGACGAGGGGCTCTCGCGGTACTCCCCCGGAGCGCAGCTCGAGGTGGAGGCGATGGGCCGTTTTCCTTCAGGAGGTGAATTGTGGATGGATTCGTGCACGGACCCGGGCAACGTGCTGCTTCACTCCCTGTGGACGGAGCGCCGGAGGATCGCCACCCTGCTCGCCGGGCGCGGGGTGGTGGGCAGGTCCTCCCTCGCCATGCTCCCCCCTCTGCGCCGGCTTCGCCGGTGGCAGCGGACGAGGGCGGCGGCATGATCCACGTCGACGCGACGCGCCTGCGCAGCGTGCTGGGCCTGCGCTCGATGGAGGCGCGACACGGCGTCGCGGATCACCCGCTGCTCACCCTGGAGGCGCTGGCCGAGCTCGCCGACCGGCTTCCACCCGACGCCATCGAGCGCAATCCGGTCGACCTGCCGCTGCTCCTCCCCGAGGGCGGCAACCCGCCGGGCGGGATCGCCGCCCCGGGCGCGGCGGTCCGTGCCGTGCCCCAGGCCGGCTCGTGGATCGTGCTCTGGCACATCGAGCGCGACCCCGCCTACCGGCGCCTGGTCGACGACCTCCTCGACGAGGTCGAGCCGATCGTCTCCCGCACCCGGCGCGACATGCGACGGCGGGAGGCGTTCGTCTTCATCTCGTCGGCACGGGCCCGCACCCCGGTCCACATCGACCCCGAGCACAACCTGCTGCTGCAGATCACGGGGGTGAAGCGGGTCCGCGTCGGCGCGTTCGCCACCGAGGCCGAGGCGCAGTCGGTGATCGAGCGCTACTACGACGGCGGGCATCGCAACCTCGACGTGTGTCCCGCCGAGGCGGCCGAGTGCGTCCTCGAGAAGGGCGTCGGCGTGTACATCCCGCCGATGGCACCCCACTGGGTGGAGAACGGGGACGCGCCGCTCTCGGTCGCCCTGTCGATCACCTTCCGCACGCGGGAGAGCCAGCGCCGCGAGCATGCCTGCGAGCTCAACGCGCGGCTGCGACGCCTGGGGCTGCATCCGCGGCCGGCGGGCCGCTCCGGCGTGGCCGACGCCGCGAAGGCCTTCGGCTGGCGGCGGTATCGCGCTCTCCGCATGCTCCCTCGCACGTCTTCGACGGGCGTTCCGCGGGCGCGGAGGTGAGCCGCCGCCCGGGCGGCGCCGGCGGCCGGCACTGCGCCGGCACCGGCGACGTGCACATGACGGTCCGGCGGACTCTCGGCGGGTATGCCGCCGCGTGGGACGCGCTCGTCGACCGCCAGCCGCTGCCGTCCCCGTTCCTGCGCTCCTGGTGGCTCGAGGCGATGTCGGTGGCGCACCCGCGCTTTCTGCTGGTCCTCGACGGGGTCGAGCTCATCGGAGGCCTGGCGGTGGAGGAGACCCGGTGCCTCGGCGTCACCATGGTGCGGGTCATGGGCGGCGGGCCGCTCGCCCCCGACCACCTCGACCTCGTCGCCGCCCCGGGGGCGGAGGCGGCGGTGGCCGCGGCGCTGCGGCGGTGGTTCGAGGGCCAGGGGCCGTGCCTGGTCGACCTCGCGGGCCTGGCCTCGGCGACCCGGCTCGCCACCGCTCTTCCGGGTGCGCGGGTGCAGCGCGACGGGGTGGCCCCCTGGGGCCCCCTTCCCGACGACCCCGACACCTATCGACGCGCCCGGCCGGCGCGCCTCCGCCACAGCAACGAGCGGGCCCGGAGGCGCCTCCACCGTGAGGGGATCGTCCACCGCACCGTGCCCCGAGAGGAGGCCGCGGCGTCGCTGACCCGCCTGTGCGGGCTGCACACGGCGCAGCATGGCGCTCGCTCGAGGTTCGTGCGCCGGTTCGACGACGCTGCTCGGGCCGCGCTGGCGGGCATGGCGCGTGGCGAGGCCATGGTCCACGAGCTCGGCGGACCGCAGGGGGTGATCGTGGTCCAGCTCTGGTTCCAGGTCGCGGGCAGGCTGAGCTACTACCAGGGCGGGCGGGATCTCGACCACCGCTGGCGCGGCGCCGGAGCGGTCCTCATGGAGACGGCGATCGAGGAGGGCATCGGTCGCGGTGCCACCGAGGTCGACCTGCTGCGCGGGGGGGAGCTGTACAAGCGAGAGCTGACCACGCGGGAGCGCCATCTTCTCCGGGTTCGCTCCGCACACCGATTGCTCGGACGGACGGCGTTCCACACCCAGGAGGCGATGGAGCGCGGCCGGTCGCTGGCGGGGGCCGGCCGCCGCCGGCTGGGGCGGAGGTGACCGCCGCGCCGGCGCGGTGCTGCGTCGTCGTGGTCGGCGCCGCCGACGTCCTTCCCCGGTGGCACGCACGGTGCCTCGAGCAGCTCGTCGAGACCGGCGCCGGCGTCGGCCACCTGATCGTCATGCCCGACGCCGATGTCCGGTGGCCGTTCGGTGGACCCGGGCACCATGGCCGGCTCTGGTCCGGGTGCGAGCGCCTCGCGGAAGCCCGGGTTCGCGCCCTCGCCCCCGCCCCGATGCCCGCCGTCGTGGCGGCGGCGCCGCGCACCGTGGTGCGCACCCCGGACGAGGCGGCCGCCGTGTGGCGCCTGCTGGACGGCGCGCGGATCGACCTCGTCCTCGACCTCGACGGACGGACGGTGGCGCACGGCGGTCTCCCGGCCGAGGCCCGGCTGGGCCGCTGGCGGATCGAGTCCGGTGACCCGGCGCACGCGGACTGGCCGGTGGCGTTGTGGGAGATGGCCCACGGCGCCGCCACCAGTCACGTCCGGCTGGTCGCCGACGGCGCGGCGGGCACCCGCGTCCTCCGCGAGGGATGGCTGCGAACCCGGCGCAGCTACCTGCGCGGCATCGACATCCTCCTCGCGGAGGTCGGGCGCTGGCCGGCGGAGACGCTGCGGTGCGACACCCGCGGGGGGCTGCCGCCGCGACCGGGCGAGATGCGGCCCCCCGTGCGTCCTCCCCGTCCGCGGTCGGTCACCGTGCCCCTGCTGGGCCGGCTGCCGCACATCCTGGGTGGCCTGGCTCGCAACCAGGTGCCGTCACGCCTTCTCGGCCAGATGTGGAACGTCGGCGTCGTCGATCGCCCCATCGAGTCGTTCCTCGAGCCCGGTCCTCCCGCTCCCGTCGCGTGGCTTCCCGAGCTCGGCGTGCCGGGGGAGTTTCGCGCCGATCCCTTCGGACGCCAGGTCGACGGCGCCCTGACGCTTCTCGTGGAGAGGTGGCACAGCGGGCGCGGGCTCGGTGTCGTCGAGCAGGTGTCGCTCTCGGCAGGGAACGAGCCGGTGAGCCGGGTCACCGAGATCGCTCCCAGCTGCCACGCGTCGTACCCGTACCTGCTCGAGGACGCCGGCACCGGCTACTGCGTGCCGGAGACGGCCCAGGCCCGGCGTGTGAGCCTCTGGCGCACGGCAGAGCCCGGCCGGCGGTGGGAGGAGGTCGCGACCCTGGTCGACGGCGTCGCCGCGCTCGACCCCACCGTCTTCCGGCACGACGGCCGCTGGTGGCTCCTCTGCACCGACGGCGACCGGGATGGCGATGCCGTGCTCCGGGGCTGGTGGGCCGACGCCCTCGCGGGACCCTGGCACCTCCACGCGGTCGACCCGCTCAAGGTCGACGTGCGCTCGAGCCGGCCCGGGGGAACCCCGTTCACGGTGGGCGACCGGCTGTACCGCCCCGCCCAGGACTGCTCGGCCCGCTACGGCGGCCGCATCGTCCTGAACCACGTCCACACCCTGACGCCGAGCCACTTCGAGGAGGTGGTCGTCGCCACCGTGGACCCCGACCCGGCGGGTGCCTACCCGCATGCGCTCCACACCCTCTCGGCCGCCGGCTCGGTCACCCTCGTGGACGGGAACCGGATGACGCGGGTCGGCGAGCGGGTGCGA
>JAXDLS010000166.1:0-2558 GCA_034666485.1 Chloroflexota bacterium | reverse complement strand
GCGCAGGCGGTCGACCAGGTCGGACAGCCGCTGCACCATGGCGTTGAACGCCTCGCCGAGCTCGGCCGCGCCGTCGGTGCGCACCCGCACCGTGAGGTCGCCGGCGGCGACGCGCCGGGCGGCCAGGCTCAGCTCGGTGATCGGCCGGGTGCTGCGGCGGGCGAAGAGCACGGCGAAGGCGGTGAGCAGCACGGCGCCGGCGAGCACCAGCAGGATGGCGAGGTTGCGCAGCCCGTCGATGGGGCTGAGCGCGTCGGCGGCGTTCGCGGAGACCACCACCGCCCAGCCCAGCCCGTCGACACCGTCGTAGCCGGCGAGGGTGTCCTCGCCGTTCTCGCCCGGCGCCCGAACGGCGCCGGGCTGGCCGGCGAGGCCGCTGTCGACCGCGGCGGTCCGAATCTGCGTCTGCAGCACGCCGGCGGCGAGCATGGCGGCCTCGTCGCCGACCGGCATCCCCGTGCGATAGATGAGGCGGTGGTTCTGGTCCACGGCCACCAGCGAGCTGGTGGCGCGGGTGCTGGCGTCGAGGTCCTTGAGCGTGGTCGCCAGCGCCTCGGGGCGCAGCAGTCCCACCACCACGGACTCGGTGCGGCCGTCGGCACCGACGACCGGGGCGGAGACGAACCAGCGGAGGTGACCGCCCTGGTTGCGGAGCGAGCTGAGCGCAGGCCCCGTGGCGGCGCCCTGGAACCAGTCCTCGCCGCTCACGTCGACGCCGAGCTGCGGATCCGTCGCCCCCACCACGTGGCCGCCGAGGTCGACGACCTCGAGCACCGAGTAGGGCTCGGAGGGGTGGAGCAGCGGCTTGAGCACCGCTGCCGCGGAGGCGCCTGCCGGCCGCCCGGCGAGCACGCTGGCGAGGCCGTCCATGTCGTGGTGCCGCTCGACGATCCACTGCTCGAGACGGGAGGTGGCCGCCCGGGCGAGGTTCTCGGCGGCGAGGGAGCTCTCGTCGGCGATGCTCGACGAGGCGCTGCGGCTGAGCAGCACGGCGAGCAGCACCATCATCGGCAGCGCGGCCGCCAGCACGCCGGCGAGCAGACGGACGAAGAAGCGCCGGCGGTGGTTGACCGAGGTGGAGCGGAGTTGCATGAGGTGGCGTGTCCCCGGTGCCGCGCGCAGAGCAGGCCAGCGGCCGCCGGCTCGGTGCGGACTGTCCGAGAGCGACGTCCGGCATCGTGGCGCCGCCGACCTCCCGGTCCCTGGCGATTGACGGATCCGTTGCGCGGTTGTCGGTCCCGCGTCGCGCCCCGGCCGTCAGCGCCGCCCGAGCAGCCGCCGCGCCGCCCAGCCAAGGTCGGCAGCGGCCTGCCGCCAGTAGCACTCGGCGACGTAGTACAGGCCCAGCAGGGTGAGCAGGGCGATGCCCAGGTCGACGCTGGGGCGGCCCTGCCGCGCCCAGTAGACGTCGCGGAGGTTGAGCAGCAGGGCGAACTCGTCGACCACCAGCGCCGCCCCCACCCCGAAGGGGATGGCGAGCCAGGGGTGCCAGCGGGACTGGTCGACGTTGAGGGCGAGGAAGCCGCTGACCAGGACCAGGGCGATGCCCCAGACGTAGTGGTGGATGTGGAGGCCGCCGCCGGTGACGACGTCGTGGAAGGGTCCCAGCTGCACGTGGATGGCGTAGGTGAGGGCGCGGATCAGGCCGAAGGTGATGCCGAAGGAGAGCAGCAGCCGCAGCGCCGTCCGCCGCCGGTCGTCGAGGTGCCGGGCGGCGGTGTCGTGGAGACGGCCGGTCAGGGTGTCGCGGCGGGGTGCGCCGCCATCGGCCGGGTGGGGGCAGCGCCTCATCGCCGCGCAGTCTGACGCAGCCGGAGGCGGGTCAGCGCACCGTGCCCTCCAGGCGCGCGCTCGCCGGGCGCATGCCCGCGACGGGGACCAGCAGCGAGCCGGTGTGGTGGCCGGGCGTGCCGGCGCTGAGCTGGACGGTCACGCTGCAGCCACCGCCGGGGGCGAGCCGCGTTCCGCTGCAGCCGTCGCGGACGATGCGGAATGCGGGGGCGGTGGTGGTCACCGTGCCGACGGTGACCGCGGACGGCCCGGTCGCGGTCACGGTGAAGGTGAGCAGAGGGCTCAGCGCCGAGCCCGCCGGGACGGTCTCGACCACCGCCGGCGGCTGCACCCCCAGCGGCGCCGCCGCGGCCGCCACCGCCACCGCCGGCCGCGGGGGTGGGGGCGGGGTGGGGGCCGGCGGGGGTGGGGGAGTGGCGGTGGGGGCGGCGGCCGGCTGCGGCGGCGAGGTGGGCGCGGCGGCGCGGTCGGTGGTGTCCGGCGCGGTCACCGGCCGGGCGGGGACCGCCGCCGCCGGTGGGACGGGCGCGGCGCGCGACGCGACCGGGGCCCCGTGCCCCGCGCCGGCGAGGTGGATGCCGGTCACCGCCACCGCCGCCGCGATCCCGGCCGCGACCAGCCATCCGGCTCGCATCCCCGAGGTCACCCCGCCTGCACCCCGCCGTCTCGTGACCATCCTCCGTCCCGCCTCGTCTCCACTCCGCCGACGCTGTCGCCATGTGACGTTCGAGCAGCGCCGGAGCTTGCGCTTCTCGTAAGGTCGAAGC
>JAXDLS010000165.1:0-7294 GCA_034666485.1 Chloroflexota bacterium | reverse complement strand
GACGCCGCGCTGGCCGCCCTCCAGGTCGCCCACGACACCTCGGCGGAGTGGTTCCGGCATCAGGGCGTGGCTCGCTCGCTGGTGGGGGAGCTGATCGACCGGCGCCGGCGTCTGCCGCCGGCGCTGCGCGCGCTGGCCCGCGCGGTGGACCTGGGCCAGGACACGGCGGTGACGTCGAACTGACGGCAGGACGCCGTGTCCCAGCCGGGGGTTCGCCGGCTGCGCACGTCGCACGTCATGTCCCTGGCGGGCTGGAGGAGCCGGCGCCACGCTGCCGGACGGCCCAACACGTCGACGCTGCGCAGGCGCGCCGAGAAGGGGACATGTTTGCACTCAGCCTGGCTCCAACCATTGCGCTCGAAGTGCGGAGGCGTCGTCATGCGCGTCACGAAGACAAAGCTGCTCCGGGTGATCGCTGCCGAGGAGAGACGGCAGAAGCGGGATGAGCGCCGGGAGAAGCGCCGCCTTCAGAAGGGCTGCGCCGTTGAGCCACTCCTTGCTGACGCAGACGGGCCCGCTCTTCCACGCACCGGCCTCTCATCGAACGGCCCATCCACACCTGCGTCGCACCAGGAGAGCGGGCCTTCCCACGCATCGCCACGGTGAACTGCCCCCTCTGCGGCCAGCATTTCCCCATCCACGGCGTGCCATGCACCGAGGCCGGCCTCATGCTTCCCATCCACAAGAAAACCCGCGTCAGGCACGAGCGCATGCTGTGGACAGGCCGGCGTCCCTGCCCGGAGTGTGCCACATGCTCAGGCCGGCCTCACCACATGCCCTGCGAGCGAGAGCATTGTCCGGCCTGCTGCGATGGGCAGAAGCTCATCTCCTGCCTTCGGCATTTCCTCTGGAAAGCCCTCCCGTCGCCCGCGAGGCCTCCAGCCGGCGAAATGACCCTCGTTCAGGATCCGTAGCGGCGCAGGTCGTGGAAGAAGTCGTCGATGACGTGCAGCTCGCTGGAGCGGGACACCTCGTCGTACACATGCTTGCCGACCGCGAGGTCGAGCACTCCGAGGCCGAAGGGCGAGAACACCACCGGGCGGTCCGCGGGAACGGTCACTCGTCCAGCCATCACGTCGTCCAGCGTGCCCTGCAGGAAGTCCCGGCTGCCGGTGAGCTGCTCGGCCAGGTGCGGCGAGGTGCTGGCGGTCAGGCAGTGCTCGACGTCGTCGACGATGTTCGTCGAGGCGAGCACGATCTCCGGCCCAAGGTCGCGCAGCGAGATGTGCAGCACCAGCGGAGCGTGGTCGAACCACGACACCTGGCGGACGTGCGGCTCACCGGCGACGGTGGCGAAGACGACCAGGTCGCTGGAGCGGATCAGATGCTCGGCGCTGTCGTGGACGGTGATCCGGCTGACGGTGAGACCTCGCTCCAGGTACTCGCAGAAGCCGGCCGCGCTGGCGGGGGACAGGTCGTGGACGCCGATCTCGTCGAACACCCAGCCGGTACCGGCGAGGAAGGTGTGGATGTATCGGGCGATCAGCCCGACGCCGAAGAACCCGACACGTGTCGGCCGCCGCCTGCCGCGGCTCAGCCAGTCGGCCGCCGACGCCGCCAGCGCAGCCGTCCTGGTGGCGCTGATGATCGAGCTCTCCAGGCACGCGAAGGGGTAGCCGGTGCCGTGGTCGTTGAGGATCAGCACCGCCGACGCCCGCGGGATGCCGGTCGCGACGTTGGGTGGGAAGCTGGAGATCCACTTGAGACCGTCGACCGGCATGGATCCGCCGAGGGAGGCGGGCAGCGCGATGATCCGCGAGGTCGGCCGGTCGGGGAAGCGCAGGAAGCAGGAGGGGGGGTTCACCGACTCCCCGGCGCTGTGCAGCCGGTAGGCGGCCTCGACCAGCTCCACGATCTCCCCTGTGCGCCCCTGCAGGGCGCGCTGCACCTGGCTGCCCGAGACCACCGCGAACCGTGGCACGGGGCATGGCTCGGGTGTCGTGAACCCGGTTGCGGCGGGACTGAGGGTGCTCATCGGGCGGTCACCTCCACGGTCGGCGAGCAGTCGGCCAGGCGCACCGCCTCGGCCAGGGCGACGAGCACGTCGCGCGGTCCGGCGAAGGGCTCCCGGCTGTGCGCGGTGCGGATGTTGTCGACGAGCATCAGGTCTCCGGCCTGCCAGGGTTCGCGCGCGGTGGTGGCCTCGTAGACGGCGTTGAGCAGCTGCACCACGTCCTCACCGATCGGGTCACCATTGCCGAAGCGGGTGGTGAAGGGCAGGCCGTCGGGGCCGTAGACGTCCACCAGGTACTCGCGAACCTCGGGCGCGAGCGTCCACTCGTTGAGGAATGCGACCTGGTTGAACCAGCATCGCAGGCCCGTCACGGGATGGCTCACCACGGCGCTGCGACGCTGCCGGGTTCGCAGGCCGCCGTGAGGTTGCCACTCGAACTCGATCGCGTTGGCGCGGCAGTACCGCTCGACGGCGCCACGGTCGTCGGTGCCGAACGCATCGGCGACCGACGCCCCGATCTCGTCGTTGTAGCTGCGGGCGAGCAGCCATCCGTGGCGCTCGAAGCGTGCGACCAGGTCGCTGGGCAGGGCGTCGAGCACGGTCGGCGAGTCGGCCAGACCGGTCGCCCCTCCGTCGGTGGGCGCGCTGAGGCATGCGAACACCATCAGGCCGGGAAACTCGAGCCGGTAGCTCAGCTCGTGGTGCATGCACATCGGCTGGCTGGGCGGCCACGTCGTCGTGGAGTACAGGCCGCCGGCGTGCGCCTGCCGCGGCGCGAAGGCCTCCCCCTCCGTCATCACGCCGGAGGTCAGCCGGCGAACCACGGCACCCACCTCGGCGGCGTCGCGCAGCCCGAGGCCCCGGACCAGGACCGACCCGTGCTCGGTGACCACGGCCCGCAGCGCCTCTCGCCGATCCTCCGCCCAGCGCGGCGCGTCGCCCGCGGCGTCGGCGAGGACCATCGGCGGTCGGGTGAGCGGAAGGTCCACGTCGAGGCGGACGGCAGGAACGGACGGCAACATCTCGATCTCCCTTCTGGTGGTGGTCACGAGGAGCACGACACGGCGTCGGCCTGCTGCGACGTGGCGTCGAGGAGCGCCGCCAGGTCGGCGAGAATCGGATGACGGGTCACGTCCCTGAGGGACAGCGCACGGTCGAGGGCGATCACCAGCCGCACCGCCAGGAGCGAGGTGCCGCCTCGGTCGAAGAAGTGGTCCCGCCGGCCGATCTGGTCCTGCGGGACGCCGAGCACCGTCGCCCATGCAGCCGACAGGCGGTGCTCGTTCGGCGTCCTGGGCTCGTCATGGTCCTCCTCCACGGCGGCGAGGTCGGCGGCGAGCGCCGTCAGCGTCTTCCGGTCGACCTTGCCGTTCGCCGTGAGCGGCAGGGGGTCTCGCCAGTGGAAGCGCGACGGGACCATGTAGGCGGGCAGCGACGCACCCAGCCGGACGCGCAGGACGTCAGCGCCCAGCTCCCGCTCGCCGGAGTAGAAGGCCGTCAGCCAGCGGCTCCGATCGGCCCGTCCCGTGACCACCACCGCAGCGTCGCGGACGCCGGGCATCCGCAGCAGCGTGTTCTCGATCTCGCCGATCTCGATGCGGAAGCCGGCGATCTTGACCTGCGTGTCCCGGCGGCCCAGGAACTCCAGCCTGCCGTCGGGACGCCACCGGCCGTAGTCGCCGCTCCGGTAGATTCGCTGGCCGGGGCGGTGCGGATCGGCCATGAAGCTCAGCCGGGTGCGCTCCGGGTCGTTGACGTAGCCACGTCCAACGCAGATCCCGGAGAACACGATCTCCCCCGAGGCGCCAAGCGGGACCATGGAGAGGTGCTCGTCGACGACATGGACGTGCACGTTGTTGACGGGCCGACCGAGCGGAACCCGGTCGCCGTCCGGGGCCCGGTCCATGACCTCGTGGTTGGTGTCGTCCGAGGTCTCGGTCAGGCCGTACGCGTTCACCAGCCTGATGTGGGGCTGGGCCGAGAACCAGCGCTGGGCCAGGTCCGTCTTCAGCGCCTCGCCGGTGACGGACACGCACCGCAGATGCGGGAGCTCGCGGGGGTGGCGTTCCAGGTAGGAGAGCACCACCTCGAGGTACGACGGCACCACCTGGAGCACGCTGATCCGGCCATGGACGATCCGGTCGACGAACCGCTCGACGTCCAGGATCACCTCCTGGTCGACCAGGAGGGTGCGCCCTCCGGCCAGGAGCGCAGAGAGCAGCTGCCAGAGCGAGATGTCGAAGCACTGGGGGGCGACCTGGGCGACGACCGACTCGGGGCCGATCCCCAGGTCGTCGATCTTGGCGACGAGGTGGTTGAGCATTCCTCGGTGCTCACACATCGCGCCCTTCGGCTCGCCGGTGGAGCCGGAGGTGAAGTAGATGTAGGCGAGCTGGTCCCGCGCGACGTCGACGCCGAGGTCGTCGTCCGCGTGGCCCTCTCCATGGGCCGCGTCGATGAGGAGCCTCCGCACCGCGGGCAGCGACTCGAGGGCCTGGTCGAGCGCGCCGGTGCTGCCGGGTTCGGTCAGCACCAGCCGGCACCCTGCGCGGGACAGCGTGGTTGCGATGCGATCGGCCGGGAACTGCGGCTCGATCGGCAGGTACACCCCGCCGGCCTTGAAGACCGCCAGGACGGCGGCCATCCAGTCGAGGGTGCGCTCCATCACCACCGCGACGACATCCTCGCGGCGCAGTCCGCGCGCCAGCAGCGCTCGTCCCAGCCGGTTGGCGCGCGTGTTGAGCTCACCGTACGTCCACCGCCGGTCGCCGTGCAGCGCCGCGACGGCGTCCGGCTCTGCCCTCGCCCTCTCCTGGAAGAGCTCGTGGGCCCGGCGGTCCGGCAGCTCACGTCCCGGGCCCGCGAGCCCCTCGAGCTGGAACCGCCGCTCCTCGGGGGAGAGCAGGCTCTGCCGCCCGTGCTCGGCGTCCGGGTCCGCGGCGATCAGCGCGAGGGCGGCGAGGTGGTACCCGGCGACCCTGGCGGCGGAGTCCGCGTCGAGTACATCGGTCCGGTACCGCAGTCGCAGCAGGGGGTGGCCATCGAGGTGCGCGAGCCCCAGCCACAGCACGATGTCCTCGGCGACGTCGTCACCGGCGCCGCCAGGACTGAAGACCGTTTCGGCCGGCGGTCCGCTCAGGCCCAGATCGCGCCGGAGATCGTCGACCGGGAAGTCCTTCACGCACAGCAGCTCGGACACGGCGCGATGGGTGTCGAGCAGCAGCCTCCGCCAGGTATCGGCCTCGCCGGTCAGCCGGCAGGGCAGCGCTTCCCGATCACCATGGACGTAGCCGGTCACGACGTCTCGGTCGCCGGACAGCTCGGCGAGGACCTTGGCGTGCGCAGCCAGGACCACCGAGCTGAACGGCATCGCCAGGCCGTCGGCCAGCCGGCGCAGCACCGCCACCAGGTCCTCGGGGATCGTAGCCTCGTGCTCCCCCACACCCGCCACCGGATGGAGGGTCCAGCGAGGGATCGGCGTGAACCCGCCGGCGAGGAGCACTCGGCGCCAGAACTCCCGAGCACCCTCTGCGTGCGTTGTCATCGAGGTCTGCCTCCTCATGCCGCTTCCCCGGAGCAACCGGTTCGGGGATGGGCGCCCGCCTCACAATCCCCCGGCCTCTGACCGTCATCGCGCATCTCCCTGGCAGGGTTTCCCTCCCACCGCGCGCCCGCCGGGACCTCCTCCCCCTTCATGAGGAAGGAGGCGGGGCCGAGCACCGCACCGTCGCCGACGGTCACGCCGTAGAGGACGAAGGCGCCGATTCCCAGGGTGCACCCGGCGCCGATCGCCGTGCGGTCGGACTTGAAGGTTCCATCCTCCTGGGAGTGGCTCTGAATGACGCTCTCCGCGTTGAGCGTGCAGCCGTCACCGATGCTGACGAGTGTCTTCTCCGGAATGAAGCAACCGTCGTCGAAGATCCGCTTGCCGAGTCGCACGCCGAGCAGGCGTGAGACGATGTTCTTGAACGGTGTGCCGCTGAGCATCCTGACCACCGCGTCGGGGATCATGAGCTTCCAGTAGCGCTCGTGCCACCAGAAGTAGGGGTGATAGATGGAGCAGAACTGCGGGCGCAGGGGACGGAAGCGCGCGACGCCGCGTTCGACCAGGATGAAGTAGGTGATGGTGAACAGTGGGACGACGAGGATCTCGGCGGCCACGGCCTCCGTGCCGACGCGGTCGTACAGGGTCGCGGCCACCGTTGCCACGAGCATGATGCCGAAGACGTAGATCCACCGCACCGCGAGCGCCAGGGCCAGGGTGCGAAGGTTGTACCGGTTCTTGGCACGCAGCCGGCGGCGGAACTCCTCCCCGCTCCGCAGATGGTCGAAGCTGTGGTCGCGCTCGACCGACCGCGCAATCTCGAAGCTGGGGGACCCGAGGAGGCCGACGCCGACCCGGGGCTGACCCTCCATCGGAACCATGGCCTTGGTCGCAATCAGGCAGTTGTCGCCGGTCCTGCCCTGGGGGGGGTAGGCGATGCGGTTGCCGAGGAAGCTGTGAGGTCCGATCCGCGTCCGGGACATGCGGAACGACGTGCTCGAGAAGTCGGCGTTGATGATCGACAGCCCGTCCGCGACCATCGTCCCTCGGCCGACGGAGCAGAGATGGGGATTGTCGTGCTTGAACTGCATGCCGAAGTTGGATCCGGTCTGCTCGACGTGCGACAGGTCGTACCCGAGCCAGCGCAGGTAGTGGACGACGTACGAGCTGTCACCGAAGAGGTACGGAAAGAACCTGATGTTCGTCAACCGGGCGATCGCCCGGTGGACCGAGTAGTGGAAGCCGTACAGGGGATAGGTCCTGTCCGGCTCGATGGCGAGGTTGAGCAGGCGAGGAACCGTGACCACCAGGAGCAGGCCCACGAGCACGGCGCCGAGGAGGAGCACGAGGGAGGCGGTGAGGGCACCGAGATAGAACCTCCAGCTCGTGAAGGTCAGGGCCCCGGAGTCCAGGAGCCGGGTGAGCCGCGGGTCCTCGGTGAGCAGGACGCCCACGCCGCCGACCGCCACCGGCATGTAGACGGCCGCCACCGTCAGCAGACGCACGACCGTGTACACCGTCCTTCTCAGGGTGCCGCATCCGGCCGGTTCGACCACCCGGTAGTCCACCTCCGTCCGCTGCGCCGGGGATCCGTGCCAGCGCTCTCCATCGGGCACCGCCTGCCCGGCGTGGAGGGAGGAGGCGTGGCCGAGCTGGGCGCCGTCGCCGAGCGAGGTGTCGATGTCGAGCACCGACGCCTCGCAGACGACGACGTCCCTGCCCAGGGTGACGGGGCCGATGTGGATCAGGCCGGCGTGGGCTCGGTAGCAGGGGAACAACGAGTCCTTGCGAACGAC
>JAXDLS010000164.1:0-2949 GCA_034666485.1 Chloroflexota bacterium | reverse complement strand
CCTCCGGTCACGGACCTCTGGGGGCTGAGCCTGAGCACCGCCCGCCCCCCCGTCAATGCCGTTCTCCACACTCCCGGAGCACCCGCCGGCGGCTCGGTATCATCCCCGCGATGGCGGACGAGGGTCGGGATGCGGCGATCTCGGTGCTCATCGGCGCCGGGGCCGGGGCGATCGGGGTCGGCGCCGCCGCCGCCGCTCGCGGGCTGGCACGGCGTCGTGCCCGCCGCGATCCCGAGGCGGAGCCGCGGCTCGCCGACGTCTACCCGGAGTCGGCGGCGTCCGCGGCGGCGCTGCTCGCCGCCGGCCTCACCGTCGCCACCGCCGAGTCGTGCACCGGCGGGCTGCTCGGGGCGGCGATCACCGCGCTGCCGGGCTCGTCGCGGTACATGCTCGGCGGGGTGATCGCCTACGCCAACGAGGTGAAGATCGACCTGCTCCAGGTGCCCGCCGAGCTCATCGAGGCCCACGGGGCGGTCAGCGAGGCGGTGGCGCTGGCGATGGCGGCCGGGGTCCGCCGCCTGCTCCACGCCGGCATCGGCCTCGGGATCACCGGCGTCGCAGGGCCTGGCGCGGAGGGCTCGGAGAAGCCGCCCGGGCTGATCTGGGTGGCGGTCGCCGGCCCCGACGGCCGGCGGCGGGCGGTCCGCCTCGAGGACGACCACGGGCGGGAGGCCAACCGCGGCGCGGCGGTGCGGGCGGCGCTGGGTCTCTGCACCGAGGCCGCCCGGCGAGCGGCGCGGGGACGCGGGCGCGTCGCCGGAGGGTGATCCCTGCAGTCCCCCGGCCAGGCCCGCTAGCATACATATGTTCGGTCCACCAATCCCCGGAGTTGCAGCATTGACAAACACACTGGAAAGTGGGACACTCCGGAGCACCGCAGGCAGCGGGCGCCGTGGCGCCGCCCCCAAGGAGACCGAGCCGGTGTCCACCGAGCGAGACCGCGCGCTGAGCACAGCGCTGGGCCAGATCGAGCGCTCCTACGGAAAGGGCGCGATCATGCGGCTGGGCGCCGCCGACGCGCAGCGCAACGTCGATGCCATCCCCACCGGGGCGCTGACCCTCGACATCGCCCTCGGCGTCGGCGGCGTGCCGCGCGGCCGGGTGGTCGAGATCTACGGGCCGGAGTCGTCCGGCAAGACCACGCTCACCCTGCACATCATCGCCGAGGCCCAGAAGCGGGGTGGGGTGGCGGCCTTCATCGACGCCGAGCACGCCCTCGACCCCCAGTACGCCGGGCGGATCGGGGTGCGCACCGAGGAGCTGCTCATCTCCCAGCCCGACACCGGGGAGCAGGCCCTGGAGATCGTCGAGGTGCTGGTGCGCAGCGGTGCGGTCGACGTGATCGTCATCGACTCCGTCGCCGCGCTGGTCCCCAAGGCGGAGATCGACGGCGAGATGGGTGACACCCACGTCGGTCTGCAGGCCCGGCTGATGTCCCAGGCGATGCGCAAGCTCACCGCCGCCATCAGCCGCTCCAACGCCAGCGTGATCTTCATCAACCAGCTCCGCGAGAAGGTCGGGGTGATGTTCGGCAACCCCGAGGTCACCACCGGCGGTCGGGCGCTGAAGTTCTACGCGTCGGTGCGCATGGACATCCGCAAGATCGACTCCATCAAGCAGGGCCTCGACGTGGTCGGCAGCCGCGTCAAGGTCAAGGTCGTCAAGAACAAGGTGGCCCCGCCCTTCCGGGCGGCCGAGTTCGACATCCTCTACGACGAGGGCATCTCCTACGCGGGCAGCGTCCTCGACGTCGCCCTGGAGAGTCGCATCGTGGAGAAGAGCGGCGCCTGGTTCAGCTATGGCGACATGCGCCTCGGCCAGGGGCGTGAGAACGTCCGCGACTTCCTGCGCCAGAACCCCGACCTGCTCGGCGAGATCGCCCAGCGGGTCCGGGCCAGCCTGCTCCCCGCCGTCGACGCCACGGCCACGCCACCCGCGACACCGGCCACGCCGGCCGCCAACGGCACCGCGGCGGCGCCTACCGGAGGGTAGAGAGCCCCGACCCCGCCCCGCGCCCCCGCTCGTAGCGCACCACCGCGCTCAGTGAGATCAGTGCGGTGGTGGCACAGAGCACGCCCAGCACGACCAGGCCGTCGAGCAGCAGCCACTTGGCGAAGAGGCCGCCGAGCAGCGAGCCGAGGGCGCCGCCGCCGGCGAGGGTGATGGTGTAGAAGGCCATCAGCGCCGAGCGGTCGGCGGCCAGGCTCTCCGAGCAGTCGGCGAGGTAGGCCACCGCGGCGGGTCCGAAGCCGGCGATGATCATCACCCCCAGGGCGGCCACCGGCAGCAGGGCCGGGGCCCAGGACAGCGGCAGGTGGTTCATCAGCAGGGCCCCGATGCCGATCAGATAGACCCCCGGGATGGCGAGACGCATGGTGGAGGGGCCGCCGAGCCGGCGCAGCACCGGCGTCCAGGCCACGATGCCGAGGATGAGGAGCGCCACCCAGCCGAGCAGGATGGCCGAGATCACCCGGTCGTCGAAGCCGTGGACCAGCGTCTGGGAGGGGTCGCGCGACTGCCGGAGCAGCGAGGCGAGATTGAAGTACCAGCCGCCGACCAGGGTGTTCACCGCCAGCCAGGCGGGGATGAAGACCCGGATCGGCCCCGGGCCCGTGATCGCCCGCATGATCACCCCGACCGGGCTGGTCGGCAGCGGCGGGATCGCGGGGACGAAGCGGAGACAGACCAGCGCGGCGGCGAGGTAGAAGGCGGCGAGGACGAGGAAGCAGCCCCGGCCCAGCACGTGGTAGAAGAGCGGGCCCACCAGGAAGCCGCCGGCGTAGCCCACCAGCGTGGCCCCCTCGAAGGCCCCGCTCGCCCTGGCCCTGACCGCCCGGTCGGAGGAGGTCGCGGCGGCGATGGTGCCGAGCGCGGTGGGGACGAAGGCGGCCGCCCCCACCCCCTCGAAGAGCCGGGCGACGCCGATCTGCGCGGGGTCGACGGCGCCGG
>JAXDLS010000163.1:0-4546 GCA_034666485.1 Chloroflexota bacterium | reverse complement strand
GGACCCTGACTCCGGGTCCTGGCCCATGCCGTTCCCCGCCTTCGGCCAACCCGCCGTCAGCCCGATCAGCCCGTCGGCGAGGCCGCCACGCCAGCACAGGTAGTCGTGGCCGCCGTTGAACTCGTGGTAGGTCAGCTCGTAGCCCTGGAGGCGGAGCACGTCGCGGAGATGGCGGTTCTGGCCGACGATGGAGTGGCGCCCTGTCTCGATCAGGCCAGCCTCCAGGTAGAGGCGGATCGGGACCTTCGGGCAGCGCACGAACTCTCGGGTCAGCCACTCGGACTCGAGGTCGAAGTCGCTCCCGTCCTTCCAGAAGCAGGAGGTGGATTGTCCCAGCACGTTCCCGAAGACATCCGGAGACCGAAGGGCCGCAAAGGCTGATGCCAGCCCGCCGTAGCTCTGGCCGGCCGCGATGACACGCGCCGGGTCCTCGCTGACGCGCCAGCGCTCCCGCACCCAGGGCATGAGTTCGCTCGTCAGGAAGTCCACGAACGCTGATGGCAGGGCAGCTCCACGCTGCGGTTCACGTTGCCCACCATCACCACGACGAGCGGTGGGGCCTTGCCCTCGGCCAGCAGGTTGTCCAGGGTCGGCGCGATCGGCATCGTCTGCGCCCACATGGAGCCGTCGAACAGCAGCACCACCCCGTGCGGCTCGCGCCGCGCCGCGTAGCCGGGCGGAGTGTAGACCCACATCCGGCGCTCGTTGTCGAGGATCCTGCTCCGGACCCGGTGCATCTCGACGATGCCTGACGGGACTCCGGGCCGGGGCTCGAACCACGGCTGCGGCGGCGCATCGGGGAGCTCGACCGCGGAGCGCACCTCGTCCCGGTCGGCGGGATCCTCCGGGTCCCTCGGCCAGACGAGGCGACGCGGATTCAGTGGATCCGGCTGGAAGCTCGCCGAGCGCGCCGGCCAATCCTCCTCCTCGACATCGTCGAGGTCCACCAGCGAGTCGTTCGGCGACAGGCGGTAGGAGCCTCGAAAGTCCGAACGTACACGATATGTCCTGAACCAGACGTCGGAGCCCTGGACCTGGCGCATCACGTCCTCGCGGATGCTCCAGTGGCCGGGCCCTCCGACGATGAACACGTTTCGGGTGTCTCCATCGCGATCTCGCCAGAGGAAGGTCAGCAGAGACCATCCCGGCTCAGCCTCGATCGGCTCCACCAGCGGCGCCCCCTCCTTCTCGACGTCGTGCCAGAACGTGCCAACCTCGTTCTCCAGAGCGGCGACTCGCGGGCTGATCGGGTACTTCGTGGACATCCTCGCCTCCTGGTCCAGCGGCGGCCTTGACGTCGTGGTCGGCGTTGTCAGGATCGTCGATGCAGGCGGGGCTCGGGAAGCCCCTCAGACGGGCGCTCGCCGTACTTCTGCTTTCCCCGGGTTCCCCGCCGATGCGGGAGGCCTCACACAGACCGTCGGCAACGCCGCCGTCCGCGCGCTGCTCCGTCAGGGTCCTGCCCACCCCGGAGCTCCGCGGGTCGCCCTGCAGCGGCAGGTCCTGCCCACGCCCGACGCCCTGCAGGCCGACCTCGACCTGCGGAAGCTCGCGGTCGTCCGAGATGCTGTAGCGACCCTCTTCCACCGGCTCCACCGGGCCGGGCGGCTGCGCGACCCGAACGGTGAGCGGTTCGACTCGGTGGAGACGGCGATGCGCCTGGTGTTCGTGCCGGCGCGCTCGCCCCAGCCGAGCTGTACCAGTACCTGCGCAAGACGCCGGCGTATCCGTAGCGCCGTTCCGGCGCCGTCGCCGGCGACGCCGAGGACCCGAGCGTGGCGTGCAGCGCGCCGGGTGATAGGGAGTTGGACGGCGTACCCCAGCGGGTGTGGGCCGCCTCGACCTGTGTCCGCAGCACCGTGACCCGATACTTGACTATCCTGATCAAGATAATCAAGATACCCCCGAGCGGGGGCTGCCGCCACCCCCGCCAACCCAATTCACAACGGAACGGCTCATGCGTGCCTTGGCCTCGACACTCACCCGCGACCGCCCCGTCGACCTCTGCAGAGCAGGCACGGCGGCGTGTCGACGCGCGCGACAGACCCTGTCCTGATGTCGCGCGACGCGCTCCGGCGCGCCGCTCCGCAGCGTTGGTGTCGAGGACCGTTCATGGTGATCGAATCTCTGGAGAGCGTTCTGGACTGGCTGACCGAGTTCCCCACCCGGACGCATGTACTCTCCACCGGCCAGCTCTCCCGGGTCGTGGAGGAGCTGGCGGTGCGCCCCCATCTCTGGCGGGATCTGGTGCGTCACGATCCCCTGGAGCGCCGCTACCACCGGCTGCTGCTCGACCACACCGTCGAGGTGTGGCTGATCGGCTGGTGGCCCGGGCAGCACATCGCTGCCCACGACCACGGCGGCGCCAACGGCGCGCTGGTCGTGATTGACGGCGAGCTCGTCGAGGAGGTCCACCGGCCGGGTCTGCGCAGCACATCGAGCGCGACGCACCGCCGCGGCGCCGTCGTGGAGCTCGGCCCCTCACTGGTTCACCACGTCGGCAACCTGGGTGACGTCCCCGCCACCAGCATCCACGCCTACTCCCCGCCCGGGCTCCCCGTGCGCCACCACGACGTCCCCCTGCTCCTCGGCGGCACCGCGGAGAGGAGCGGTGTGGCGGACGGGGTGGGACGATGAGCGCGGTGGAACGGCTGGTGGCGCAGGCGCGCGTCGGTCTTCTGCGGCTGGAGCCGGCGGTGGCGTCCCGAGCCCTGCGCGACGGCGCCCTGCTCGTCGACATCCGCCCATACGCGCAGCGCTACGTCGAGGGCGGCATCCCCGGTGCCGTCGTCATCGAGCGCAACGTCCTGGAGTGGAGGTGCGACCCCTCGTCGCCCTGGCGGCACCCACAGCTGGCGGGCCCGCTTCAGGTGGTCGTCGTCATCTGCTCGGAGGGCTTTGCCTCGAGCCTCGCCGCGGCCACGCTGCAGCAGCTCGGGTTGGTCCACGCGACCGATGTGGTGGGGGGCGTTCAGGCCTGGGTGGCCGCCGGTCTGCCCACCGTCCCGGCACGATCGTCCACCGGTGACATGGAGGACCCGGATGGCGCTGCCGGACCCCGCCCTCAGCGCTCCTCCGTCGGCCGCGAAGTGGCGCGTCTCGAACCCTGAGGCGGGCTCAGCCGGGTCCGGCGGCGATGCGCTGGAGCAGCTCGGCGAGCGGGCCGGGGAGGGAGAGCATCACCCAGTGCCCGGTGGGCAGCTCGTGCAGCTCCCAGCCGGGTCCGGCGAACACCGCGACGCGGGGGTCGCCCTGCTCGAGGAGGTCGCGCAGCAGCTCCAGGCTCATCCCCCCGGCGCTGCCCAGGATGGCGACCCGCCGCACCCCCGGGGGCCGGGCCGCCTGCAGCCGAAGCGGGGTGGTGAGGGTCGCGTACGGCTGCGGGGTGGCCCGCTCCTCCACGAGACGCAGCTGCTCGCCCGAGAGCCCGCTGGTGCTCCCGTAGGTCCCGGTGGTGAGGGTGTCGCGGTCGGGCACCGGCCAGCGCCAGCCGTCGCCCCGCTCCTCCACGTCCCGCCGCTGCCGCTCGCGGAGCTCGGGGGGCATCACGTCGCTCAGCGCCATCCCGTCGGGGACCGGCCCGGTGTCGAGGTAGACCACCGCCTCGAGCCGCTCCGGCCGCCGGTCGGCGACCCCGGTGACCACGATCCCCGCATAGCTGTGCCCCACCAGCACGGCGCCGTGCAGGTCCTCGTGGTCGAGCAGGTCGACCACGTCGGCGATGTGGGTCTTGAGGTCGGTCTCCGGCCGGGCGAGGTGCACCCGCTCGCCGAGGCCGGTCAGGGTCACCGGGTACACGTCGTGGCCGAGGGCTCGCAACCGCCGGGCGACGTCCGCCCAGGCCCAGCCGCCCAGGCATGCGCCGGGCACGAGCACCAGCGGACGCGACGTCACCGTCGCCATCAGTCGGCCTGGATGGCGACCTTGCGGGCCAGCTCCTCCACCTGGCTGCTGCCCGAGTAGTGGCAGGCGGCGAGGTGGGCGGGGTCGCCCTTGGGCTCGAACACGGGCTCGACCTCGCGGCAGACCTGCTGGGCGATGGGGCAGCGGGTGTGGAAGCGGCAGCCCTTCGGCGGGTCGATGGGCGAGGGCACGTCGCCGCGTAGCAGGATCCGCTCGCGCCTGCGGCGCGGGTCGGGCAGCGGGATGGCGCTGAGCAGGGCCTGGGTGTAGGGGTGCTTGGGCGAGCGGTAGAGGTCGGCGGCGGGGGCGAGCTCGACCAGCTTGCCCAGGTACATCACGCCGACGCGGTCGCTGACGTGCTGCACCACCTGCAGGTTGTGGGAGATGAACAGGTAGGTGAGTCCGAGCTCCTCCTGCAGGTCCTCGAGCAGGTTCAGCACCTGGGACTGGATGGAGACGTCGAGCGCCGACACCGGCTCGTCGGCGACCACGAACCTGGGCCGCAGCACCAGGGCACGGGCGATGCCGATGCGCTGCCGCTGGCCGCCGCTGAACTCGTGCGGATAGCGGTTGATGTAGTACTTGCGCAGTCCCACCCGCTCGAGCATGTCGCTGACCCGCTGCTCGCGCTCGTCGCGGTCGC
>JAXDLS010000162.1:0-6158 GCA_034666485.1 Chloroflexota bacterium | reverse complement strand
GAGCTCACAAGGAAAACGGCTGGCATGCGAACCACGACACTGGGGAGCAGGGGACCCGAGGTCGGCGTCATCGGCCTGGGGTGCATGGGCATGACCTTCGCGTACGACCTGAGGGCCCCGCGTGACGATGGGACGTCCATCGCGGTGATCCACCAGGCACTCGACCTGGGCGCGACGCTGATCGACACCGCGGACGTCTACGGGCCGTACACGAACGAGGAGCTGGTCGGTCGGGCGCTGGCGGAGGGGTACCGTGAGCGCGCGGTGCTGGCCACCAAGGTGGGCCTGTTCGTGAGTGACCCGACCGGCGGCCCCGACAGCTCCCCCCTCATCGCCAACAACGGCCGCCCCGACCACGTACGGACGTCGATCGACGAGAGCCTGCGCCGGCTCGGCACGCAACACGTGGACCTGTACCAGCTGCACCGGGTGGACCCACGGGTGCCCATCGAGGAGACCTGGGGAGCCATGGCGGAGGTCGTGGCGGCGGGCAAGGCACGGCACATCGGTCTGTCCGAGGTGACGGTGGACCAGATCACGCGGGCGCAGGCGGTGCATCCGGTGGCGTCGGTGCAATCCGAGCTGTCGCTGTGGACCCGTGACCCGCTGGCCGAGGTCGTGCCGTACTGCGAGGAGCAGGGAATCGCGTTCCTGCCCTTCTCCCCGCTGGGACGGGGCTTCCTCACCGGCCGGTTCTCCTCGTTCGACGACCTGCCCGAGGACGACTTCCGGCGCCGGCTGCCGCGTTTCCAGCAGGACGCGCTGCGTGCCAACCTGGCCATGGTCAGCCGGGTACGGGAGATCGCCGAGAGGGTGGGCGCCACGCCGGCGCAGGTGGCGCTGGCGTGGGTGGTGGCCCAGGGCCGGTACGTGGTGCCCATCCCGGGGACCAAGACCCCGAGATACCTGGCGGAGAACGCCGCCGCGGCCGACCTCGAGCTGAGCGCGGCGGACCTGGCCGAGCTCGGCGCCCTGCCCGCGCCGGAGGGCGCCCGCTACTGATCCACCGATGGTCACGAGAAGCCCCGGCAACGACGGAGGGGCCACCTCTCCGTGATCACGCTGGCGCAGCGCGCGCGGGGCCGTCGCCGTAGGGATCGGCTCCTGTCCCGTGAGGGTGCGTCGGAGGGCAGAGAGGGCGTGCTCGGTGCCGGAGTTCTGCTGGTGCGGGCTCATCCTCCAGGGACATCGTCTCCCTGGAGGCCCGTGGTCGCGCGCCTGCCCGGTGGGTGCTAACATTCTGAATTCTCAGAACTCCCAGCAAGTTCGGGAGGGCAGCATGACCGAGACACTGAAGGCGCGGGCGCCTCTTCGGACGGCTCCAGCGCCATGGTTCGCCGACCGGCAGGCCGCACGGCTGCTCCGCTGCGCGGCCGTCGTCTACGCGGTCGCCTGGGCCGTCCATACCGGCGACCACGTCCGCCGCGGCCTGGGGGTCGAGACCGTCGAGGTGTTGACCCTCGGCAGCATCACGGCGGTCGCGCAGCTCCTCGTCGTGGCCACGGTGTTCCTCCGCTGGCGCTGGGCGGCCGTCGCCGCGGTGGCCATCGGCTTCCCGGACGCGGTGGGCATCGCGGCCGTGCATCTGCTGCCGCACTGGAGCGCGTTCAGCGACGCCTTTCCCGGTGCGTACCGCACCGGTGTCACGGGCTTCTCCTGGTTCGCCGCCGTGCTCGAGATCATCGGCGCGCTGGTCTTCGGGATGGCCGGCGTCCACGCCCTGCGGGCGGCCTCGCGACGCAACCGCGAGAGTGTCCGGTAGGAGGCGGTGGACCGGATCACCGCGCTGTTCGTCGAGGGCATGGGGGCGGCGGCGGCCACGTCGCGCATCCTCACGCAGCTCCAGGGGAGGATCTTCGGGCTCCTGTATCTGAGTCCCCGCCCGGTGACGCTTGACGAGCTGACCGACGAGCTGCAGCAGAGCAAGAGCAATGTCTCGGTGAGCGTGCGCGGGCTGATCGACTGGCAGCTCGTGAGACGGATTCGAGTACCCGGGTCACGAAAGGACCACTACGAGGCAGCCACTGATTTCTGGCGCGTGATGCAGGAGATTATGGAGCGCCGATTCCGCTGGAATCTCCGACAGGTCGTGGCCGCGGCCGAGGAGACCGAGCGGGCGATCACGGCATCGACCCCGCGAGGCGAGGACGCGATCGAGCTTGCCGCGTTCATCGCGCAGAGGATGGCGGTGATGCGCGACTTCTTCACGGCTGTCGACATCGGTCTGGGCGGGTTCAGTCGGGGCGAGGCGTTCGCTCCCCAGCCGCTGCAGAAGGCGATCGTCAGGGTCCCGGTTGAGGATGGAAGTCCTGTCACTGAGTGTCGCCCCGCGAACCGAGGCCGCAGGCGATGAGGACCATCGTGCCCGAGGAGGGAGTTGGATGAACCCCGGATTGGCCATCGCCGGCCTGATCTGCCTGGGGCTCGCGTTCGGTCACACGACGATCGGGCTGGCCTGGGTCCTGCCCGGGCTCACGGTGGAGCACGTGCCGACTACGCCGTTTGGTCCGCCATCGATGACCGAGGGCATGCTCCGCAGCCTGGCTGGGTGCGGGCTCGGTCACGACGCAGCGGCGCGGTCCATTCCATGACCCCCTCGGCATGCCCAACGGGGAGGCGTCCAGAATGCACCAGCCGGCGGCCACCCGCCAGCCACCGTGGGCCACGGCGTCTACCGCCGTCGGGCCCCGGGCTGCAGAGCGGGGCTGACCCACCCGTTGTCGGCCGGGTTGATGGTCGTGCCGGGCGGGTTGATCTCGTCGATGCGGTCGAGCACCTCGTCGGAGAGCTCGATGTCCGCGGCGGCCAGCTGCGACTCGAGATGCTCCATCGTGCGCGGCCCGATGATCGCCGCTGTCACCGCGGGATGGCGGACGACGAACGCGATCGCCATCTCGATCAGCGAGATCCCCGCCTCCTCGGCCAGCTGCGCGAGCTGCTCCGCCGCCTCGAGCTTACGCTGGTTGACCGGCATGGTCATGTCGAAGCGGTTGGCCAGCTGCCGGCGCGCCGGAGACATCGGCCCCTGCACGTCGACGTCCTTGCGATACCGGCCCGACAGCCAGCCGCCGGCCAGCGGGCTGTACGGGATCACCCCCATTCCGTAGCGCTGGCAGGTGGGCAACACGTCGGCCTCGTTCGCCCGAGTGAGGATCGAGTACGGAGGCTGCTCGCAGACGAATCGCTCGCGGCTGCGGTCACGCGCGGTCCACTGCGCCTCGACGATCGCGGAGACGGGGAAGGTCGAGTGGCCGATGTAGCGGACCTTGCCGGCCCGGACGAGGTCGGTGAGCGCGCCGAGCGTATCGTCAAGGTCAGTGTCCGGGTCGTAGCGGTGGATCTGGTAGAGGTCGATCCAGTCGGTGCCCAGCCGTCGCAGCGAGTTCTCGACCTCGCGGACGATCCAGCGGCGCGAGTTGCCGCGCTGGTTGGGATCCTCGCCCATCGGCATGTGCACCTTGCTCGCCAGCACCACGTCATCTCGCCGAGCGCCCGCCAGGGCCTTGCCGACGATGACCTCCGACTCACCCTGCGAGTAGACGTCCGCGGTGTCGATGAAGTTGATCCCGGCATCGAGCGCCCGGTGGATGATCCGGATGCTCTCCTCGTGATCCCTGGTCCCCCAGTCTCCGAACATCATGGCGCCGAGGCACAGTTTGCTGACCGAGACGCCGGTGCGTCCCAGTGTCCGATGCTCCATGGTCGCTCCTCTCCGACCGCGGGCGCCGGTGTCGACGCCCTCGGCGGTCACATCGTTGCTTCGCCGGCCCCGTGACGCGGGAGCCGGCATCTTGTCGTCCTGGGGCAGCCCGACGCGGCCGGCGGCGATCACATCGCACAGGCCGGCGGCGCCGTCACCGATCGCAGCCGCCATCTTTCCACGACCTGCTCGGGCGGCGACGGGCGCGTGGTGGGCCCGTGACCATCGCGTCGGTGAGGGTGAGGGTCGCGATGCCGCCTGCGAACAGAGGTTCCCGGGTGACACCGAGCAACGCGCGCGGCGACCGAGGCGCGCGTGGGCGTCCCAAAATGGGACAGTGGCCACCGGGCAGAGGAGCCAGAATGAGCCGCATGCTCGAAATCGAAACGGCCCTGTTCATCGTGTTTCTGGTGGTTGTCTTCGCCGTCATGATCGGCATCGGTTGGTACGGGACCACGGGGGGTCGTGGCGCCTATTGATCCAAACCGGCGGGCGAACCCTGCCGCGGCTGGGAAGCAGTGCCCAGCCGCGGCGAGGGGTGGCGTCCGGTGTGCGGGAGCGTCGTTGCGAATCGCCGCCGGTCAGACGGGGGAGGCCACCCCGGCGGCGGCCTGCTCGATGAGGGCGGTGACGGCCTGCGGCTGCGAGACATAGATCGCATGACTGCCCGCGACCTCGACCACGGTCGAGCCTGCACGCTCGGACATCGCACGCTGAGCCGGCGGGGGAATCATCCGGTCCTCGGTGGTGAGGAGGTACCAGCTTGGCTTGACCCGCCACGCCGGCTCCGTGATGGACCCGCCCAGGGCGTCAACGCCCCAGGGGACCTGTGAATCGGCCATGAACGCGGCCAGCTCGAGGCTCACGTCGCCGGCGAACGACGCCCGGAACTTCTCCCGGTCGAGGAACAGGAACCCGTCTCGGGGAGGCAGAATCGGCGGCACCGGCGCTCCGGGCGGCGGGTCGGCGATGAGCGTGTTGACCGACTCACCGTGTCCGGTGCGAACGCCGCGATGTAGACCAGCGCCCCCACCTTCGGATGGGTGCCGGCCTCGGTGATGACCGCTCCCCCGTACGAGTGGCCCACGAGGATCACGGGGCCGTCATGTGCGTCGATGATCAGCTTCGTCGCGGCGACGTCGCCCTCGAGCGACAGGGTGGGGTTCTGAACGACACTGACGTTGTACCCGTCCTTCTTCAGGAGGTCGTGGACCTGCTGCCAGCCGGAACCGTCCACGAATCCGCCGTGAACCAGGACGACGTCCCCCACTCCCTGGCGTGCGTTCATGCTGATCTCCTCATCTCGTGAGCGCTGGCTCACCTGCCATTCCCAAGCCGCCAACACGCCGACGCTACTACGCACCCAGCTGTTTGTCACTCCCTCGGCGGTCGGCGAGGTCCCGAATTCAGCGGACCTGCACGACGCCGGTCATCCCCGCATGGATGCTGCAGGCGTAGTGATATGTGCCTGCGGTGGGGAAGCGCAACGAGTAGCTGTCGGTGGGAAACGGCCTGCCGCCGAAGAGACCGGAGAGGACGTCTCCGCCGCCGCAGTCGCTCCCCGGCGGCAGCGTCGGCGGGCCGAAGTTGCGGGGGTCGAGAAGCGCGACGCTGGCGCCGAACACGACGATGTGCGGCTCGTAGCCGTCGTTCCGCCACGTGACCACCTGACCGGCCGAGATGCTGATCGAGGCGGGCAGGAAGCTGTTGATCGTCACCTCTCTCCCCGTCGTCCCCGCCTGCACCGTCCCCGCGGGGGGCGCCGCCACGCTCGCGACGGCGGTCGCCGCATCCGCCTGGTCGGCGGCCAGCTGACGGTCGCCGGCGCTGCGCACCTCGGCGTCCGTGGGGATCGGGCGGTCGGGGGCTCGTTGCGGTGGTCACCCGGCCGGGTGCTGACGCAGGGGCCCGCGGTGATCGGTGTGAAGCCGGCGCCTGGGTCGATCAGCGCTGGCTGGTCGGAGCGGTCGGCGGCGACGCCGAAGGCGAAGGTGTGCAGCGTCGCCGCGCTGCGGTTGCTCACGCGCAGGGTGTCACCGGGGTGCGCCGTCAGGGCGGCGGGATACAAGGCGAGAAACTCCCGCTCCGGATGACCGGCCTGCACCTCGCCGGAGCGGATGTCGATCGTGGCCGGCCCCGCCGGAGAAACGGTGGCGTGCCGCCTCGACCTCCGCACCCGGCCATCGACGCCAGCACCGCACCCATGGCAGCCAGGGTCGCGAGCAGACGCCTCGTACCCATGCCGTCGCGGTCCGGCGAGCTCAGGCGGTGCGGCGCAGGGAGCCCTGCCGTGGCGGCACGCCACGACCACCTGCCCCGCGCGGCAGGATCGCGTCAGCCGATCTGTTCGGCCAGAGCGACGATGATGCCTGCGGGGCCGCGGAGGTAGCAGAGCCGGAAGACGCTCTCGTACTGCGCCACCTCGCCGAGGAGTTCGGCACCGTGGGCGCGCAGGCGG
>JAXDLS010000161.1:0-3620 GCA_034666485.1 Chloroflexota bacterium | reverse complement strand
TGTGCCTCGATGATCTCCAGCCCCTTGTTCATCATGGTCGCGGAGTCGACGGTGATCTTCGGTCCCATCGACCAGTTGGGATGGCGCAGCGCCTCCTCCACGGTGACCGTGGAGAGGGTGTCGAGGGGACGCTGGCGGAAGGGCCCGCCGCTGGCGGTGAGCACCAGCCGCCGGACGCTGGCGGGGTCCTCGCCGCGCAGGCACTGCCAGAGCGCGCTGTGCTCGCTGTCCACGGGGATGATCGTGGCTCCCCCGGCGGCGGCCCGGGCGCGCACCAGCTCACCCGCCATCACCAGCACCTCCTTGGTGGCGGTGGCGACGTCGGTGCCGGCGTCGAGGGCGGCGAGGGTCGGGCGCAGCGCGGCGGCGCCGCTGATGCCGACGCAGACCACGTCGGCCTCGAGCGCGGCGATCTCGCAGGCCGCCTCCAGCCCGGCGGCGCAGCCCTCGGGCAGCACCGCGCCGGGCGGCGGGTCGACGACGGCGCTGCGGCGGACGCCGAAGCGCCGCACCACCGCCTCCAGGGCGCCGGGATCGTGACCGGCCACCACCCCGACCAGCTCGAAGCGGTCGGGATGGGCGGCGACGATCTCGCAGGCCTGGCGGCCGATCGACCCGGTGGCACCCAGGAGGACGACGCGCCGCCGGGCGCGGGCAGGGACGTCGGGCTGCTGCAGAATGGCGCTCCAGTGGGGCTCAGGGCAGGGCGAAGGCCCGCAGGTAGCAATATACGACCGGCCCGAGCAGGACCAGGCTGTCCATGCGGTCGAGAAGGCCACCGTGGCCGGGCACCAGCCGCCCGCTGTCCTTGGCCCCGGCGCTGCGCTTGAGCGCCGACTCGGCCAGGTCGCCTCCCTGCGCGGCCACGCTGAGCAGCGCCCCCAGGACCACCCCGTGATACCAGGGAAGGCCGAGCAGCCAGGCGCTGACCCCGGCGAAGAGGCCGACGGTGCCGGCCATCGACGCCAGCGCCCCCTCGACCGTCTTCCCCGGTGAGATCCGCGGCGCCAGCCTGTGCCGCCCCAGGGCGCTTCCCGCGAAGAGGGCGGCGATGTCGCCCAGCATCGCCGCCGCCAGGGTGGTGCCGACGACGCGCAGGCCGTGGTGGTCGCCCGGACTCACGTGCCAGCCCAGCACCGCGAGGAGGTAGCCGAGGGAGAGCCCCAGCCAGAGGGCCCCGCCCACCGCCAGCGCCCATCCCACGAAGCCCGCCCTGTCGAGCACCAGACTCCCGAGCAGCCCGGCGACCACCGCCACCCCCAGGCCCCACTCCAGCGCCGGCACCTGCTCGGGGAGCAGGAAGCGGTAGAGCAGCCAGCCCGCGAGCGGGTAGAGCACCCAGGGGGGAGGCCGCACCCCGGCCGCGGCCTCGGCCAGCCCCGCGTACTCGTACAGCCCGACGACGGTGGCCAGTCCCGCCACGACGTAGATCGGCGGCCCTCCCTCCCAGAGCGCCGCCGCGAGGACCGCGGCGAGGACGACGGCGCTGGCGACCCGCGCTCCCAGCCTCACCCCCCGTGGGACGCCGCCGGCGCCACCTCGTCGGGCGGGTCCGGGGGCGTCTGGATGGCGCCGAAGCGGCGCTCGCGCTCGGCGAAGGCGCGGAGCGCGTGCTGCAGGTCCTCCCCGCCGAAGTCGGGCCAGAGCGTCTCGGTGACGTAGAGCTCGGCGTAGGCCGCCTGCCAGAGCAGGAAGTTGCTGATGCGCAGCTCGCCCGCGGTGCGGACGATGAGGTCGGGGTCGGGCAGCCCGGCGGTGTAGAGGGAGCGCGACAGGTCGGCCTCCTCGAGGCTGCGCAGGTCGGCGCCGCGCTCGGCGAGGTCGCGCACGGCGTCGACGATCTCGCTGCGCCCGCCGTAGTTGATGGCGACGTTGAGGATGTTGCCGGAGTTGTGGGCGGTGCGGGCCTCGGCCTGCTCGATCTTCGCCTGCAGCCGCTCGCCCAGCTCCTCGCGGCGGCCGAGGATGCGCAGCTGGATGCCCTCGGCGTCGAGCTCGTCGATCTCGCGGTCGATGGTCTCGGAGAAGAGCCGCATCAGCGCCGCCACCTCGGTGCGCGGGCGCGACCAGTTCTCGGTGCTGAATGCGTAGAGGGTGAGGATGTGCACCCCGAGACGGTTGCACTCCTCCGTGACCGGCCGGATCGTCGCCACCCCGGCGCGGTGCCCGGCGATCCGCGGAAGCCGGCGGCGGCGCGCCCAGCGTCCGTTGCCGTCCATGATGATGGCCACGTGGCGCGGCAGCTCCGGCCGCGAGGGCGGCGGGACGGCGGCGGGACGGGGCGGTCGCTGCATCCGGGTCACACCTCGAGGATATCCACCTCCTTGCGGTGGGCGATCTCCTCCACACGCGCGATGTAGCGGTCGGTGATCTTCTGGATCTGCGCCAGTCCGCGGTCGATCTCGTCGATGCCCGCCTCGCCCTCCTTCTCCATCCGGCGCACGTGGTCGACCTCGTCGCGGCGGATGTTGCGGATGGACACGCGCGCCTCCTCGGCATGGCGCTTGACGAGCTTCACGAAGTCCTTGCGACGCTCCTCGGTGAGCGCGGGCACGGGGATGCGGATCAGCTGGCCGTCGTTGCCCGGGTTCAGCCCCAGCTCGCTCTTCTGGATGGCCTTCTCGATGGCGGTGATGGCGCCGCGGTCGTAGGGCTGGATGACCAGCAGCCGGGCCTCCGGCGCGGTGATGGAGGCGAGGCTCTGCAGCGGCGTCGGTGCCCCGTAGTAGTCGACCTGGAGACGGTCGATGAGGGCCGGAGTGGCGCGCCCGGTGCGGATGCCCTGCAGCTCCTTCTGCAGTGCCTCGAGGCTCTTCTCCATGCGAACCTCGGCGTCCTTCAGCCAGTCCTCGATCATCACCGCCACTCCTTGGAATCCTCCGGCTGCGCCTCAGCGACTCTCCGTGACGCCGTCGTCCACGAGCGTGCCGATGTCCTCGCCGAGGATCACCCGCTCGATGCTCCGTTCTGCCATCAGGTCGAAGACGACGATCGGGGTGCGATTGTCCATGCACAGGGTCAGCGCGGTGTTGTCCATGACCTCGAGCCCCCGGTTGAGCACCTCGAGGTAGCTGAGGTGGGGCAGGCGCTCCGCATCGGGGTGCTTGTGCGGGTCGGCGGTGTAGATGCCGTCGACCTTGGTGGCCTTGAGCACCACCTCGGCGCCGATCTCGGCGGCACGCAGCGCCGCGGTGGTGTCGGTGGTGAAGAAGGGGTTGCCCGTGCCCGCGCCCATGATCACCACGCGTCCCTTCTCGAGATGGCGGATGGCCCGGCCGCGGATGTACGGCTCGGCCACCTGGTGCATCTCGATGGCGGTCTGCACCCGGCAGTCGAGCCCGCGCCGTTCCAGGGCGTCGCGCAGCGCCAGGGCGTTGATCATGGTCGCGAGCATCCCCATGTAGTCGCCGGTGACCCGGTCGACGCCCTGGGAGCTCACCTCCAGGCCGCGGACGATGTTGCCGCCGCCGACCACGATGGCGACCTGGACGTGGTGGTGGGCGACCACCTGCTCCACCTGCTTGGCCATGAACCCGAGGGTGGCGGCGTCGATGCCGTAGTGCGAGCCGCCCATGAGCGCCTCGCCGCTCAGCTTCACCACCACGCGCCGCCAGCGCGGG
>JAXDLS010000160.1:0-7851 GCA_034666485.1 Chloroflexota bacterium | reverse complement strand
TGGGCCTGCTCGAGGAGGCGGTGCCGTCGGGCCGGGACGACGCAGCATGAGCGTCCTCATCAGGTGGGGCGGGGTGAGCGAAGGCGGCTCTGCCGCCGCAGCGAGGGGGGGGACACCCCCCCTGACGAGATGACCGAACCGACCGGTTCCGACGGCGGCGACTCCCCCGAGTTCGTCATCCAGATGGGGGGGAGGGCGGGCGACAACCTCTCCCCCCGGCGTGGCGTGCCCGCCGACGCCCCCCAGGCGTCGCGGGAGATGGTCGAGGCGCAGGACGGCGACGTCGTGGTGGTCCTCGCCCAGATCGCGCCCCGGCTCGGTGACGTGGCCGCCAACCTCGAGCGCCACCTCGCGATCATCGACGACGCCCGCCGCGGCGGCGGCCACCTCGTGGTCTTCCCGGAGCTGTCGCTCACCGGCTACTTCCTCAAGGACCTGGTGCCCGACGTGGCGCTGCGCGTCGACGCCCCGGAGCTGATCGCGCTCGCCGCCGCCTGCACGGGCATCGACGCCCTGGTGGGCCTGGTGCTCGAGAGCGAGGACGCGCGCTTCCACAACGCCGCCCTCTACCTGAGCGGCGGCCGCGCCGTCCACGTCCACCGCAAGTGCTACCTGCCCACCTACGGGCTCTTCGACGAGCACCGCTACCTCGCCGCCGGCGACCGGCTCCGCGCCTTCGAGGCGCCGCTCGGCGCCGCCCGGCCGCGCCGCCCCTGGCGGGCCGGGACGCTGATCTGCGAGGACATGTGGCACCCCAGCGCCCCCGCGCTGCTCGCCCGCCAGGGGATCGACCTGTTCCTCTGCCCCTCGTCGTCCCCCGGCCGCGGCATCGTCCAGGGAGCGGCGCTGGGCACCGCCCTCAGCTACGACAGCATGACCCGGACCTATGCCCAGCTCTTCACCTCCTACCTCGTGTACTGCAACCGGGTGGGCTTCGAGGACGGCGTCGGCTTCTGGGGCGGATCGCGGGTGGTCGGCCCCCAGGGGGCGCCGCTGGCCGAGCCTCTCGGCTCCGAGGAGACGCTGATGTGGCATCGTCTCGACCTCGGCACCCTCCGCCGGGTGCGCATCTCCTACCCGCTGCTGCGCGACGAGCGCCACGATCTCATCGACAATGAGTCAGACCGTCTCCGCCGCCGACGCACTCTCGATTGACACCGCCGTCGTCACCGAGATCCTCCTCGGTTTCATCCGTGACGAGGTCGGCAAGGTCGGGTTCGACCGGGTCGTGCTCGGGCTCAGCGGGGGCATCGACTCCGCCCTGGTGGCGGCGCTGGCCGCCCGCGCCCTGGGGCCGGAGCAG
The DNA here is from genome assembly GCA_034666485.1 of Chloroflexota bacterium. Lineage (GTDB taxonomy): Bacteria > Chloroflexota > Dormibacteria > Aeolococcales > Aeolococcaceae > CF-96. Next base: position 6,548 of record JAXDLS010000160.1, on the reverse strand, counting down.
GTGGTGCCGGTGATCATGCCCTACCGCTCCAGCAGCCCGGAGTCGGAGGCCGACGCCCGCACCGTCGCCTCCGCGCTGGGCCTCATGGACCCGATGGTGGTGGACATCTCGCCCCAGGTCGACGCCTACTTCGACCGCTTCCCCGACGCCGACCGCGGCCGCCGCGGCAACAAGATGGCCCGGGAGCGCATGAGCATCCTCTACGACCTGTCGTGGGCCCATCGCGCGCTGGTGATCGGCACCTCGAACAAGACCGAGCTGCTGCTCGGCTACGGCACCGTCCACGGCGACATGGCGCACGCCCTCAACCCCCTGGGCGACCTCTACAAGACCCAGGTGTTCGCCATGGCGCGGGCGCTGGATCTGCCCCGGCGCGTGGTCGAGAAGCCGCCCAGCGCCGACCTCTGGGAGGGTCAGTCGGACGAGCAGGAGCTGGGCTTCCAGTACGCGGTGGTCGACATGCTCCTGTACCACATGGTCGACGAGCGCCGGACCCGCGACGAGCTGCGAGCGCTCGGCTTCGCCGACGAGTTCGTCGACGACGTCGGCCGGCGGCTGCGCGACAACCAGTACAAGCGCCGCCTGCCCCTGATCGCCAAGCTCAGCGCCCGCACCATCGACCGCGACTTCCGCTACCCCAGGGACTGGGGACGGTGAGCACCCTGTCGGTGGTGGCGACGCCGATCGGCAACCTCGAGGACATCACCCTGCGGGCGCTGCGCACCCTGCGCGAGTGTGACGCCGTGGTCGCCGAGGACAGCCGCCGCACCCGCGCCCTGCTCACCGCCCACGGCATCGCGGAGAAGCGGCTGCTCTCCCTGCCCGCCTTCGACGAGCAGCGCCGGGTGCCCTCCCTGGTGGCCCGGCTCGACGCCGGCGAGAACCTCGCCCTGGTCACCGACGGCGGCACCCCCGCGATCAGCGACCCCGGGTCGCTCCTGGTGCGCGCCGCCCGGGAGGCCGGGCACAGCGTGGTCCCGGTGCCCGGACCCTCGGCGGTGACCGCGGCGATCTCCGCCAGCGGGCTGGGGGGCGGCGGCTTCGTCTTCCTCGGGTTCCTGCCGCGCACCCCGGGGAAGCTGACCCGGACGGTCGGCGCCGCTCTCGACGGTGGGCGTACCCTGGCATTCCTCGAGTCCCCCTTCCGCCTCGCCCGCACCCTGGCCACCCTCGCCCCGCTGCTGGGGAACCGCGAGGTGGTCGTCGCCCGCGAGCTCACCAAGCGCCACGAGACCCTGCACACCGGCACCGCCGAGCAGCTGGCGGCGTTCTTCACCGCCACCCCTCCACGCGGCGAGTGCACCGTGCTGGTGGGCGGCCATGACTTGGGAACCCACGCAGCATGACGTCCCCCTCCCGCTTCTACCTCACCGCCGCCATCGACTACGTCAACGGCAACCCGCACCTCGGGCACGCCTACGAGAAGATCGGCTGCGACGTGGTGCGCCGCCACCACCGGCTCCGCGGCCGCGACACCCGCCTCACCGTGGGCAGCGACGAGCACAGCCAGTCGGTGGAGCGGGCCGCGCAGGAACGGGGGCTGGCTCCCGAGGAGTTCTCGCGCCAGCAGGCGGAGATCTTCCAGCAGGCCTTCGCCGCGCTCGACGTCGAGTACACCGCCTACGTGCGCACCAGCAGCCAGGCCAACCGGCGCAGCACCGACCGCTTCATGCAGGCGATGTACGACGGCGGCCACATCTACAAGGGGCCCTACGAGGCCTGGTTCTGCCCCTCCTGCGAGCAGTTCTACACCGAGAAGCAGCTGGTCGAGGCCAACTGCCCGGTGCACGGCCGCCCCGTCGAGTGGGTGAAGGAGGAGAACTACTTCTTCCGCCTCAGCGCCTTCCAGCGGCCGCTGCTCGAGCACTTCGAGGCCAACCCCGGGTTCCTCACCCCGGAGACGCGCCGCAACGAGATGCTCAACGTCATCCGCGGCGGCCTCGAGGACATCAGCGTCTCCCGCGGCTTCTCCCACTGGGGCTTCCCGCTGCCCTTCGACGACAGCCAGGTGATCTACGTGTGGTTCGACGCGCTGCTCTCGTACGTCACCGGCATCGGCTACCCCGACGGCGCCGACTTCGAGCGCTTCTGGCCCGCCGACGTCCACATCATCGGCAAGGACATCACCCGCTTCCACACCGTGATGTGGCCGGCGATGCTGCTCGCCGCCGGGCTGCCGCTGCCTCGGCGGGTGCACGCGCACGGCTTCGTCACCCTCGGCGGCCGGAAGATGAGCAAGTCCACCGGGGTGCGCATCGACCCCTTCGACCTGGTGCGCCGCTTCGGCAGCGACGCGGTGCGCTACGTGCTCATGGCCGAGGTGCCCTTCGACCGCGACGGCGACATGTCCATGGAGACCTTCGTCGACCGCTACAACGCCGATCTGGCCAACGACTACGGAAACCTGGTGTCGCGCACCGAGAAGATGGTGGCGCGGTACTTCGAGGGCCGGGTGCCGGAGCGGGGCGCCGCCGAGCCGATCGACGCCGAGCTGGCGGCGGTCGCCGTCGAGGTGGTGGCGGCCCACGAGGCGGCGATGGACGGCCTGGACCTCAGCGGCGCCCTCGCCGAGGCCCGCCGGCTGGTGGCCCGGGCCAACAAGTACATCGACGAGACCGCCCCCTGGACCATGGCCAGGACCGGCGACCCGCGGCTGGGCACGGTGCTCGGCAGCCTCCTCGAGGCCATCCGGGTGAGCACCCTGCTGCTCCATCCCACCCTGCCCCGGGCCACCGCCGCGGTGGCCGCCGACCTCGGCGTCAGCCTCGAGGACGCCGCCGCCGCCGGGCTGCGCACCTGGCCGGCGCTCACCCCGGGGGCGCCGGTGGGGGTGGGGGCCATCCTCTTCCCCCGGCTCGACCGCGAGCCCGACCTGGTCGCCGCGGGGGGGGAGACCGCGACTCCGCGGACTCTGCCCGCGGGCGATCGGGGGGGAGTCCCCCCCCAGTGACCGAGGAGGCCCTCCGGCTGGTCGACACCCACTGCCACCTCGTCCTCCTCGACGAGCGAGGGATGCTCGACGAGGCGCTCGGGGAGGCCGCCGCGGCGGGGGTCGAGCAGATCGTCTCGGTGGGCCTCAACGTCGAGGACAGCGATCGCAACCGCGTGCTCGCCGAGCGGCTCCCGGGGGTGTTCTTCACGGTGGGCTGGCATCCCCACGAGAAGGCCCCGCCCGACGCCGCCCAGCTCCGCAGCCTGGAGGAGCTGCTCCGCCATCCCCGCGCCGTCGCCGTCGGCGAGGTCGGCCTGGACTGGTACTGGCGGCCCGGCTACCACGAGGTGGAGCCGGAGGTGCAGCGGCGCTCCCTGCGGCTCATGCTCGAGCTCGCCGGCGCCCACGCCAAGCCGATCGTGGTCCACGACCGCGACGCCCACGACGACGTCGTCGCCGAGCTCCGCACCGCCTTCGGGGCGGGCGATCACGCGGACCGCGGCGTCCTCCACTGCTTCAGTGGCGACGCCGCCCTCGCCCGCACCGCCGCCGCGCTGGGGATGGTGTGCTCCTTCGCGGGCACCGTCACCTATCCGCGGACCGACGGCATCCGCGACGCCGCCCGCACCGTCGGCGAGGGGGGCTACGTGGTCGAGACCGACGCGCCCTTCCTGGCGCCGGTGCCCCACCGCGGCAGGCCCAACCAGCCCGCCTACGTCGCCGCCACCGCCGCCGCCGTCGCCGGCCTGCGCGGCGAGCCGGCGGCGGTGGTGGCGCGGAGCGCGACCGCGACCTCCCGGCGGCTCTTCGGCCTTCCCGACCCCGGCGGCGGCGACCACCTCGGCGGCCGGCGGCAGCCGGCCTGATGACCGCCGGGGCCGCCACCGTCACCGCCGACGCCGCCTCCGAGCTCGACCTCTGCAACCCGGCGACCGCGCGCGCCGTCGCCCGGCGCGCCGGGCTCGGCCTCAAGCGCCGCCTCGGCCAGAACCTGCTCGTGGATCGCGAGGTGGTCGAGCGGCTGGTGGAGGCGCTCGACCCCGGGCCCGAGGACGAGGTCTACGAGATCGGCCCCGGCATCGGCACCCTCACCTCGGCGCTCTGCCGCCGCGCCGGGCGGGTGGTCGCCGTCGAGCTCGACGAGGCCTGCCTGCGCGCCCTGGCGATCACCCAGCACCGCCATCCCAACGTGGTGACGGTGCACGGCGACGCGCTGCGCACCGGAGCCGCCGAGCTCGGCCTGGCCCCCGGGTACCTGGCCGCCGGCAACATCCCGTACAACATCACCGGCGCGCTGCTGCAGCGGCTCCTGGAGGCGGAGTCGCCGCCGCGGCGCGCGGTGCTGCTGCTGCAGCGCGAGGTGGCCGCCCGGCTCGACGCCGCCCCTGGAGACTGGAGCCTCGCCACCCTGGCGGTGCGCTCGCTCGCCGAGGTCGAGCGCCTCGGCGACGTCCCCCCGGGGGCCTTCACGCCGCCGCCGGCGGTGCACTCCAGCATCCTGCGGCTCACCCCGCGGACGCTGCTCGGCCCCGCCGAGCGGGCGGCGGTGCTCACCCTCGCCCGCCGCGCCTTCACGATGCGGCGCAAGACCCTGCGCCACGGGATCACCCACGCCCTCGACGGCGACGGCGCGCGCGCCCTCGCGGTGCTCGGCGCGGCCGGCGTCGACCCCGGGCGGCGCCCCGGCTCGCTGACCCTGGAGGAGTGGCGGGCGCTGGCGACCGCGGCCGCCGGGGGCTCGGGGTGAGCCGGGGGGCCGCGCCGGAGCCGGATGCCGGTCCCTGGCCGGTCGACGAGCCGGCACCACTGGCCGCGGCTGCCGCCCGCACCCCGCCCACCGCCCGTCCGGAGGACGCCGACGGCTTCGTCGGGGTGCTCCGCCGGGTCGACTTCCGCCTCCTCTGGGCGGCCCAGGTGTGCAGCCAGCTGGCCGACAAGTTCCTGATGTTCACCCTGCTGGTGCTGGTCTACACGCTCACCGGACGGAGCACCGGCTCCTCGCTGCTGATGGTCGCGTACACCCTGCCCAGCGTCCTGCTCAGCGCCCCCGCGGGGGTGTACGCCGACCGCCACGACAAGCGGACGCTGATGCTGGGCACCAACATCGTGCGCGGCGGCCTGATCATGCTCATCCCCCTGAGCCAGCACCTGTCCTACGTGGCCGACCGCGCCTGGCCGCTGCTGGTCATCACCCTGCTGTTCAGCGCCGTGGGCCAGGTGTTCGCCCCGGCCGAGGCCGCCAGCCTGCCCTTCCTGGTGCGCCGCGAGCAGATCATGACCGCGACCTCGCTGTTCATGACCACCGCCGTCGTCACCCTGGTGGTGGGGGTGCCCCTGGCCACCATCAGCGTCCGGGTGCTGGGGGCCACCGCCCCCTTCTACGTGGCCACCGCGCTCTTCGCCGCGGCCTCCATCTGCATCTGGCGGGTGCGCACCAGCCTGCGCGCCGCCGTCCTCGCCCACGCGCCCGCGCGCAACATCGGGCGGGAGCTGCGCGAGGGGGTGATGATCCTGGGGAGCCACCCCGCCCTGCGCATCGCCCTGGGGCTGACCACCCTCGCGCTGATCGTGGTCTTCAGCGTCTTCGGGCTGGGCCCGGCCTACATGTCGCAGCTGCTGGGGCTGCCGCCCGCCGACACCTACCTGCTGCTCATCCCGCTCACCGCCGGGCTGGTGGGGAGCGCCCTCCTGCTCGGCCGGGCGACCACCGCTCGCGTCCCTTCACGGTCCCGCCTGGCGGTGTGGTCGATGGTCGCCTCGGGGGCGGCGCTGCTCGGCCTCGGCCTGGTGCCGGGCACGCTCCGGCAGAGCGCCGCCTCGGGGCTCGCCACCCCCTCGGCGATGGTGCTCGCGGTCGCCTTCGGGTGGTCGCTCGGGGCCCTGCTCATCCCCGTCTTCACCGTTCTGCAGGAGCGCACCGACGAGGCCACCAGGGGGCGCATCTTCGGGGGGATCTTCACCATCGTCAACGCCGCCGTCGCGCTGCCCCTGGTGCTCGCCGGGGGGTTCGCCGACGGCTTCGGGGTGGCCCGGGTGGTCTCGGTGCTCGGCGGCGGCCTGCTGCTCGCCGGGGTGGGCGCCGGGACCCTCGGGCGCGACCAGCTGCGGGTGCTCGACGTCCCCGCGCCGAGCCGCCCCGCGACCTGATCCCGCCCGAACGGATCAAGCGTGGCACCGTGCAACGGCGGCGTCGCGGGCTCGACAAGAGGCCGTGCGCGGTCGGGTGAGAGGGGATGGCCGCTGGCACCCTGGGGCGGTCTCACCACCCTCTTCCGGAGCGGCAGTCCATGCGAGCCATCGTCACCTGCGAGTGCTGCGGCCACCGCCAGACGGTCGCACGGACCATCGAGCAGCCGGGCACCTTCCACCTGGTCTGCCACGACTGCGAGCGCAGCCTCCGGGTCGACGACAGCACCGAGGATCTGAGCGCGGCCGCCCGGACTCCCGGCGCGCCGTCCGCCGACAGGGCCGCGGCCGCCTGACCGGGGTGGTGAGACTCCCCCTGCTATCATGCGGGCTCCGGTGTGACCGGGGGCCTGCCCCCGCCACCGCGCGGTTCCGTGGTGCGGGCGCATAGCTCAGTTGGTACGAGCGCTGCGTTGACATCGCAGAGGTC
>JAXDLS010000159.1:0-6251 GCA_034666485.1 Chloroflexota bacterium | reverse complement strand
ATGCGTCGTAGACGATCACGCCGCGGATGTTCCTCCCGTCGCGCAGGTCCTGGTAGCCCTGGTTGATGTCGTCGAGCGAGTAGGTGGCGCTGCAGAGCTCGTCGAGCTTCACCTGGCCGGCCCGGTAGAGGTCGAGCATCCTGCGGATGTCGTACATGGGGTTGGAGGAGCCGAAGAGCGACCCCTGCACCGTCTTCTGGAAGAGGGTGAGCATGGTGCCGGAGAGCTGGATGGTCTTCTCGGCGATCGGCCCGAGCCCGACGATGGTCACCGAGCCGCCCTTGCGGATGACGTAGAAGGCCTGCTCGACCACCACCGCGTCGACCACGCCGACGGCGACGATGGAGCGGTCGGCGAGCACCCCGTTGGTCAGCCGGGCGACCAGCTCGTGGGCCTCCTCGCCGGTGGCCACGCTGTGGGTCGCGCCCAGCTCCACGGCCTTCTCCCGCTTGAAGGGCACCGGGTCGACGGCGACGATGTTGGCGGCGCCGGCGTGGCGGGCGCCCTGCACCGCGTTGATGCCGACGCCCCCGATGCCGTAGATGACCACGGTGTCTCCGGGGCCGACCCCGGCGGAGTAGACGCTCGCGCCCCAGCCGGTGGGCACGCCGCAGCCGACCAGCACGGCGCGGTCGAGGGGAAGGTCGTCGTCGACCTTCACCACCGAGTACTCGGAGACCACGCTGCGCTCGGAGAAGGTGCCGAGCATGCACATGCCGCCGATGTCCTGGCCCCTGCCGTGGAAGCGGAAGGCGCCGCTGGGCATCGAGCCCTGGAGCAGGGTGGCGCCGAGGTCGCAGAGGTTGGACTGGCCGGTGGAGCACCAGCGGCAGGTGCCGCACGCGGGGAGGAAGGAGCAGACCACGTGGTCGCCGGGCTTCACCCTGTCGACCGAGGGCCCGACCTCCTCGACGATTCCCGCGCCCTCGTGGCCGCCGACGATCGGCAGCCGGGCGGGCAGGTCGCCGCTGATCAGGTGCTCGTCGGATTGGCACAGACCGGAGGCCGCCCAGCGGATCCTCAGCTCGTGCTCTCCGGGCGGGTCGAGCTCGAGCTCCTCGACCTCCCAGCGGGCATCGGGTCCGGCCTCCCAGCAGACGGCGGCCCTGGTCTTCACTCGCCTCTCCTCTCTGTACGGCGCCATCGCCACCCGGCGATCACTCTACCGCTCCCGGGGGCGAGGGCCGGTCCCTCACTCGTAGCGGGCGCCGCCGAGCTGGATCCAGCCGCCCGCGTGGCGGCCGGTGGCGTGATGGGTGTAGTGGATGACGGGGTGGCCGGGATCGGGCTCGAACTGCCCGTGGAGCACCACCACGCTGCCGCGCGCGACCGGCACCCGGGGGGCGAGCCCGAGGTTGTGGTCGACCTCGACGCCGGTGCCGTCCACCTCCACCACGAACCGCTGGTGGACGCCGTCGCCGCGGTCGGGCGCGTCGGCGAGCAGGCCGGTGACCGTTCCTCGCACGGTGACCTCGGCGGGGCGTGCGTCCGCCACGGCGCTGTCGAAGGCGTGGTTGTCGACCGCGTCCCCACCGCAGGCGGCGAGCGCCAGCGCCAGCAGCCACCCCGCCGCCGGGCCGCATGACGAGCGGGTGACGGAGGGTTTACCCACGGCTGGTGCGTGCCATCATCCGGTCACCGGCGGTGCGGGAGCTCCACGCGTCTGCGATCGGCCTGGCCCCGGTGCCGGGGAGCCGTCATGGCCATCCTCATGTGCCGCCCCGACCACTACGGGGTCGAGTACGAGATCAATCCGTGGATGCACGTCGGCACCGAGGTCGACGGGGGCATCGCGCTCGCCCAGTGGGGCGCGCTCCACACCGCCTACACCCTGCTCGGCGAGCGGGTGGAGCTGGTCGACCAGCAGCCCGGTCTGCCGGACATGGTCTTCACCGCCAACGCCGCGGTGGTGCGCGGTCGCGAGGCGGTGCTGAGCCGCTTCCGTCACCCCGAGCGCCAGGGCGAGGAGCCCTTCTGGCGGCGCGCCCTGGAGGGCCTGGGGATCACCGTCCACACCGTGCCCGACGACGTGCCCTTCGAGGGAGCGGGCGACGCCCTCTTCGTCGGCGAGCGGCTCTTCTGCGGCCACGGCTTCCGCACCGGGATCGAGTCGCACGGGCTGGTGTCGCGGCTGCTCGACGTCGAGGTGGTGTCGCTGCGCCTCGTCGACCCGCGCTTCTATCACCTCGACACCTGCTTCTGTCCGCTCAACGACCGCACCGTGCTCTTCGCCCCCGCCGCCTTCGACAGCGCCTCGCAGCAGCTGGTGCGCCGGCTGGTGCCCCACGTCATCGAGGTTCCCGTCGAGGTGGCCGCCGGCTTCGCCTGCAACGCCATCAGCCTCGGTGACCGGGTGATCTCCTCGCTCGCCGCCGAGCGGCTCGAGGAGCCGCTGCACGACGCCGGCTTCGACACCCTGGCGCTGCCCATGTCGGAGTTCCTGAAGTCGGGCGGAGGGGTGCGCTGCCTCTCCCTTCCCCTGGACCTCGCCGGGCTCGACCGGGCGGCCTGATCGCCCCGGCTCAGCTGCCGGGGCGTCGCCTGCGCGGCCGCGCGGCCACCGGCGGCGGCACGGGCGACTCGGCGTCCGCCGCCGCGCCCAGCTTCTCGATCACCTCCGCGGTGGTCACCGTGGCCTCGCGCATCACCGTCGAGACCAGCTCGCCGATGGAGCGCAGCTGCCGGCCCACCGCGGCCGTGCGCTCCTGCAGCGCCAGCAGGTGGGCCACGAGCTCGGCGTCATCGCCCGGCGCGCCGCGGCGGGGGGTGCCGTTCTCCGGGCGCGCCTTGGTCCGCGCCGCCTTGGGGGGCTTGCGCGTCGTCGATCCGGCCTTGGCGGCCTTCTTCTTTCCCATGTCCGAGAACAGTATCCGCTGCACCGGGTTCCGCGTTCACTCCTGCCGCATCAGCGACGTGATCACCGTCCGGTAGCGGAGGGTGTCGGAGTAGAGGCCGTTGCGCGCGATGCTGCCGTCGCCCTGGTAGTAGGCGGCGAGCGCCGCCTGGGCGTCACCGCCGTGGATGGCCAGGAGGTGGCGGAGCAGCATGCAGCCCGCGATCACGTTGTCCTCGGCGACGTTGAGGTCGAGGGGACGGGGGGACAGGTAGCGGGAGATCCAGTCGCCGGTGTACGGCTCGACCTGCATGATCCCGATCGCGCCGGTCGGCGAGACCGCGTTCTGCTGCCAGCCGCTCTCCATCCAGGCGACGGCGCGCACCAGCCGGGCGTCGACGCCCTGCTGGCCCGCGATCCGGGTCAGGCGCGCGTTCATCCGTGGCAGCCGCCCGGGGATCCTCAGGGTGGTGCCGTAGCGCAGCGGGGCCTGGACGCCCATCCCGTTGGTGCGGGCGAGGGTGACGAGGTCGACGCCGAAGCGCCGGGCGATGGCCGCGAGGTGGTCGCCCCGCTGGACGGTGTAGGGCTCGACGTCCGGCGTCCCCACGGTGTAGCCGGGCAGTCCCGCCGCGGTGTCGGGGATGGTCAGCAGCTGCCCGATCCGGATCCGGTCGGGATCGGCGATCCGGTTGGCGGCGGCGAGCGCCGAGACGGTGGTGCCGTGGCGGGCGGCGATGGCCGACAGCGTGTCCCCGGGCCGGACGATGTAGCCCGCGGCGGCGACGGTGGGGGCCGCGGCCGCGGTGGCGCCGAGCGCGGCGGCGGCGAGACGGGAACGCGAACTCATGCGGGGCTCCTGGCGTGGACGTGGGGTGGAACGAGGGAACCGCACCGCCGGACGGGTGGACTCGCAGCGTAGGGATGTGGGCTCGGGGCGTCAAGGAGCGGGCGGCGGTTTGCTGCCACAGCGCGACCTTTCCCCGGCCGGGCGGCCGATGGTACGCTCGCCGGGATGACCACCCCGCCCCGACGTGTCAGCGTCCCCGCCGGCCTCCTGGCGGCGCTGTGCGGGGCCGTCCTGGGGCTGCTGACCTTCGCCACGGCGGCCGCCCTCTGGCGGGCGGGGCACAGCCAGGCGGCGGCGGTCCTCGCCGAGACCATGTTCGTCACCGCGCTCGCCTCGGTCGCCGCGGTCGTCCTGCTCGCCCAGCCCGCCCGCCAGCGGCGGGCCCGGGTCCCGGTGGGGCGTCCCCTGCCGCGCACCTGGTGGCCCCCGGCCGACGACCCCCTGCCCGCGCTCGCCGTGTGCCTCGGGGCGCCCGTCGCCGCCGGCGCGATCGCCGCGGTGCTGATCTTCCGCTGAGCCCGGCCGCCCCGGCGCACGTTTTCCGGGTGGCGCGAGTTCTCAGCCTTGCGGGTCGGCGCCGATCCCGCATCATCATCCACTCCTCCGATGCCGTGAAGAATCCATCCCGCACCCGCTCCGCCCCACCCGTCGACGCCGTCATCTGGGACTACGACGGCACGCTCGTCGACACCCGCGGCGCCGACGAGGCGGCGGTGGCCGAGCTGGTCGCCGCCGATCCCGGCGCCGCCGCCGGGGCCGAGGTCTTCTGGGCCGCCGAGGGGCGTCCCATCCTCGAGCGGCTGGAGATGGCCTGGCCGGGGCGGGCCGACGAGGTCCTGCCCCTCTTCGACCGGCGCATCAGCCCGACCACGTTCCGCGGCATCCCCCGGGTGCTCGGCGCCCTGGGCCGTCGCCGTCTCCGCCTCGCCGTGGTCTCCTCCCGCCGGCTCGAGCCGCTGGAGTGGGGTCTCCAGGCCAGCGGGCTGCGCGACCACTTCGAGACCGTGGTCGGCCTCGACTGCGTCAGCCGCCCCAAGCCCGATCCCGAGGGGCTGCTGCTCGCCTGCCGCCGCCTCGGGGTGCGGCCCGTCCGCGCCGTCTACATCGGCGACCGCGACGTGGACATCGACGCCGGCCGCCACTGCGGGATGACGGTGTGGCGCGCCACCTGGGCGCTCCCCCCGGCGGACGCCGCCGCCGCCCCCACCCCCCGCGAGGTGGCCACCCCCGCCGAGGTGCTCCACCGCCTGGACGGGCATATCGCCGAGGCCGGGTAGGTCTGGCTCGCTCGGGCTTGCTCCGTCCTCGAGTCGCTGAACCTGGACGCTGCGGCGAGCGACACGCGGTCGATCCCGGCTCGCGGGGGGCTGAGAGCGTTCACCGACCCGGCCGGTGCTCTCAAGGGTTCTCGGCCCACCGCGAGCTGCGATCCGCGGCTGACGGGAGGGACGGACGGCACGCGCGGGTGGAGGCGAAAGCTGAAGGCCGCCCCCCACAGCCCGAAGACGAGCCCTCGCAGCCACGAGGCGGCCGATGAGTCGGGCGCGGCGGACGGCCGAAGGCCTCCGCGCCCGACCAGGAGCCGGAACCCGCGCGTGCCGGCCGGCCCGGCTGACTACGGACGCGGGACGCCAGCGAGGCGGCGCACTGCCTCGACCGCCACCTCGATCAGGGCGTCGATGGGCAGCCGGGCGGGGTCGGGCATGGCGTCGACCGTCGGGGCCGCGTTGACCACCGCCAGGGCGGCGCCGGCGCGCACCCGGCGCACCGCGGCGACGGTGAGGAGGGCGGCGCACTCCATCTCCGAGGCGAGCACCCCGGCGCGCACCCAGGCCGCCCACCGGGCCTGCAGCTCGGCGGCGATCGGCATCCGCCCGGGATCCATCTCCCCGTAGAACGAGTCCTTCGACTGCACGGTGCCGACGTGGTGGCGCACGCCGGCGGCGGCGGCGGCGGCGCGGAGCGCGTCGACGATGTCGAGGTGGGCGACCGCCGGCCAGGCGAGGGGGACGTACTGCGCGCTGGTGCCCTCGTCGCGCACCGCCGCCTGGGCGACGATCACGTCGCCGAGGCGCAGACCCGGCTGCATCGCGCCGCAGGAGCCCACCCGGATCAGGGTGTGGGCGCCGAGGTTGCAGAGCTCCTCGACCGCGATCGCCGCCGAGGGGCCACCGATCCCGGTGGAGGTGACGCTCACCACCTCCCCCTGAAGCGTCCCCGTCCAGGTGGTGTACTCGCGGTTGGCGGCGACCAGCGCGGCGCCGTCGAGGCGGGCGGCGATGCGCTCGCAGCGTCCCGGGTCGCCGGGGAGGAGCACGTAGCCGCCGACCTCGCCGGGGCCGCAGGCGAGGTGGTACTGGCGGCCGCCGGGGTCGCTCACCGGCGGACCTCGCCGCCGCCGAGGACCAGGGGCACGAGCCGGCGCATGTCGGGGGCGTCGATGATCACGTCGGCGGCCGCGGCGGTCGCGGCGTTCACCGGGCAGAAGGCGACCCCCAGGCCGGCGGCGCGGAACATGTCGATGTCCCCGGGGCTGTCGCCCACCGCCACCACCTCGGCGGGGTCGAG